>JASHPM010000157.1 GCA_030038115.1 Acidobacteriaceae bacterium
CTGCCGATCCGCAATCGCATCCAGCTGCGCTGTTACCGCCTGGCCGACGGCCAGCCGCCCCCGCTCCGTCTCATCCACCCGCGCTGTCACGCGCAGTGACGACGCATCCGGCAGCTCAGCAATCGGTGCTCCCGGCCACGCGCGGTCCCCCGCTTTGAACACGCCTTCTCCCATGCCGTGCCACAGCGAAACCAGGCTGATCGTTCCGCTCGCCGGCGCCACCACCGTCGTCCCCGCCAAAGCATGCGCCGCGCGTTGCGCGTCGTAGTCCGCTTTCCTGCGCGCCTGCACTTTGTCCTCGATCGTCGCTCGATCTGTCTCCTGATCCGACTTCAGCTTCTCTTCTGCTTCATGCAGGTCCTCCTGCGCGTCGGCCAGTTTCAGCCGGGCTTCCTCTCCGTCGATCTTCGACAGGATTTCGCTCTTACTCGCGTCGAGCTCCGCCGTCTGCACGTCGAAATGTGCCTTCATCACCGCGGTCGTATCCGCTTCTTCCGTCAGCCGTGCCTGCGCCCGCGCCTGATCGATCTCCGCCTGCGACGACTTCACCACCGTTTCGTCCTGCGCCAAAGTCTGTTTGTCCTTCGACGTATCGAACTCGACGACCATGTCGCCTGGCTTCACCTGCGCTCCATCGGCGACCACCTTTACGATCTGCAGATCGTCGCCGTTAGCCGGAGCCGCAATCGTCACCGACTTCATGGCCTTCATTTGGCCGCGAAACTGCAGCACATCCAGAAACTCTCCTCGCGTCACCTGATAAGTCGCCACCGTCGGCGCATGGTGCAGCGACCGAACCATCCCAAACACAGCAACGCTGGCCGTTGCCAGACCGGCGATCGCCAGCACCGCCTTATGCCTCAGGCACCATTGCCGCCAGCTCTCGATCATTGCTGGGCGCTCGCTCCACTTTCGCCGCCGCCGATCTCCACCGCCGCCGACAGATCGGGCATCAGTCGCGGATTGTTCCCCTGAATGGAAACCGTCGCGGAAAAGGTCCGCACGGAATAGGCGCGCGGCTGCCCCGAGAAAACCCCCGCCTGCACCATCGGGTCAATCGACTCCAGCCGCCCCTGGAACATCAGGTCCGGATACGCATCCAGATACACCCGCACCGGCTGCCCCACCGTCAGCCGCAGCAGGTCCTCCTGGTTCACTTTGGCCACCACTTCCATGGCCGCCGGGTTCACCACCTGCATGAACGGCACGCCGGGCTGCACCTGATCGCCCTCCTGCACCTCGCCCATGTTGCCCTGTTTCCAGATGGTGTTGTAGACCACCACGCCGGCAATCGGTGAGCGAATCTGCATCAGCGCCGCGTTGGCCTGCGCGTGCAGCATCGTCTCCCGCGTGCGGTCCCGCTGAATCTCCAGAATGCGAATCGCGGCTTGCGCGGCCTTGCGCTTCAGGTTGAATGTCTCCTTCAGCTGCGTCACCGTCGCTTGCGCCTCGTCCAGGTCCTCGCTCGCCTTTTCCGCGTCAATACGCGAGAGTATGTCCGCCTTTCCCATTTCCAGCTTTGCTTTGCTCAGCGCGTCCTCTGCCTGCAGCAGTTCTGTCTCATCCTTGGCCCGATCGGCCATCTCCTTCGCCTGCGCTTCCTCCACCTTGTCGTTTTCATCGCTCGCTTCGGCCTGCTTGTCGATAAAGTCCCGCAGCTGCGCTGCCCGGTCGAATTCCGCCAGCACATCCCCTTCCTGCACACGCTTGCCGCTGGGCGCCAGCCAGGTGACGGTAAGCGTCCCCATCTGCTGCTCGGCCAGCAGCGGCGCCAGTATCGCACGGGCCTCCACCGCTTCGGTCTTGCCCATCAGACGCAGAGCGCCGGAATGATTTTCAGTTTTTGCGGAGCCGGACGCCGCGCTGGCACGGGTCGGCGTCAACATCTTCTTCGTCGTGAAGTGCGCGGCCACCAGCGCTGCCAGCACCAGGATCAGGCTTCCGCACAGCGGCCCTGTCCACCATCGGTCGCTCCACCCGCGCTCGTCTCGTCCCGCCTCACCCGAATCGTGAATCGCCTCGCCGTTCGGCCAATTAGGGGGATTGGGAGGTGAACCTTTGCCTGTGCGCTCCCGCAACATCTGCATTCCTCGCCCAATACATCTCGGAGGCAGACCACGGACCCGGTGCTGCAGGCGACGACGCGCATGCAACAGCTGCCCGGAGATGAGTCCTTATATCACATCACCACTTGGTAAATGGTGCAGGCTGAATTCCCACAACCCGGCGCTCAGTCTCTCGGTCGTCGCCCGGCTCACGGCGCATCCGCCGCCGTCACCGTGAATCGCGTGATCCCGTAGTCGCCGTTCCTGCCTTCATTGAACCCGAACCCCGGCTGGCCGCTCGCAAACGTATCATCCTTCGCCTGGCCCATCTGCACGCCGTTCTTGTATGCGGTGATCACATTGCCCACGATCGTCGCCTTCATCTCGTCTCCCGTCTTTACGCCATATTGCTTTCCCTGCACGTTCAGCAGATAGGTGAAATCAGCCAGAGGTCCATTCCACCGCACGATGATCAGATATGCCGTATCGCCGTCGTGCAGCGAGTTCGAAATCTCATACCCGCTGCATCGATGCGCCGACAACGACGACCGCACCCGCAACGACACTTCCGGTGCCCGGTGGACGCTCCCTTTCTCGACCACCGCCTCCACCGTCTGCTCCGCCCCCCAGTGTCCTGTCAGCAGCGCCACGGAATCGGCATACTCCTTCGGTCCCGCGTGGCCGATGGCCAGCCCCGGACTCGTCGAAACGTTCCCCCAATCGATTCCCACCGTCTTCCCACCCATCCACCGTCCCGCTTCCGAGATCGGATTCTCCCTGAGCGGAAAACTCGTCGTGTAGCTCTTCACATAGGGAGCCGTTGCGCTCGTCACCGGCGCAGCCGGCAAGGGTCCCTGCGGCGATTGGTCCCGACAACCGCCGATTACCATCATCGCCATCAACCCGCCGGCCACGCCGAACGCGGGCTTTCCAATCTTCATGACCTCCGAGACTACCACCGGATGTACGCACAGCGACTCAGCAATGGCCTTCACTCGCAGCCATTCGCGCGTTCGCCAGTCCCTGAACGCTGATCGCTGTGCGCTGAACGCTTCCCTTACTCCGTCCGCAGCGCCTCTACCGGATTCACGCTCGCTGCCGCCAGCGCCGGCCGCAGCGTCGCCACCACCACCGGCGCCAGCAGCGCCGCGATTGACACCGCATACACCAGCGGATCATTCGGCGTCACCCCATACAGCTGGCTCCGCAGCAACTGCGTCAGCCCCAGCGACACGCACGTCCCCGCTAACAGCCCCACGGCCGCCGGAACCAACGCCCGCCGCACAAACAGCAGCGCAATCTCCCTCTGCGTCGCTCCCAGCGCCATCCGCACGCCAATCTCCTGCGTCCTTTGCGCCACGAAATACGCCACCACGCCGTAGATCCCCACGCACGCCAGCAGCAATGCGATCCCCGCAAACGACGCCACCACCGCCATATTCAGCCGCGGCTGCGCCACCGCATTGTTCAGGAGATCATCCATCGTCGCCACGTTGCCGATTGCCTGCTGCGCTCTCAGGCCGCGCACCACGCGCCCCGCCGCACGAAACAGCTCGTCCGGCGGCAACGTCGTTCTCACGATGAAATACCGGTTCGGCACACCGCCATGCCACTCCGCCGGCCAGTACAC
>JASHPM010000158.1 GCA_030038115.1 Acidobacteriaceae bacterium
CATCGGCCGATTCCTGAAGGCAGGATCGTCGGAACCGGTCAGGCGGTGTAGATCGGAAAGGGTGAGGCCGCACCACGGTGCGCGCAGCACCGACAGCCATGCGATGCGATCCATAGGGTGAAGCAGCGCGCGAATCAGGCCGCGCAGGTCCAGCAACTCCTGACGTTCGGAGAGATGCTCGATTTCCACGGCGCGGAATGGGATGCCTGAGCTGCGCAGCAGCGGCACGATCTGGGCGAGATGCGGGCGCGCGCGGACCAGAATCGCAACGCGATATTCGCCGCTGTTGTCGCGGGCCTGCTCGATGTCCGGAAGATGTTGCTCCAGAATCCGCACCACGTCGAGCGCTTCCTGCTGCTGTGCGTTGCCGATTTCTGGTTGCGTCGGACGACGGTCGGCTGTGCCGATGACCTGAGCGTGAACGTGAACCGAGTTCTCGCGCGGCGCGGATTCGGACGAGGTTGCTTCTGCAAAAGGAACAGCGCATGCCGCGGCCGGTGCTGCCTCCGCGCAGATGGCGCCGAACATCCTGTTGAGAGGTTCGGTCAGACCCGCGTGCGAGCGGTGGTTGACGGACAGCTGCACGGGATGACAGCGAATGCGATGCGCGCCGGCCTCGAGCGGGCCGATGCCGTGATCGCGAACGTGCGTGAACAACTCGACCTCCGCCTGGCGAAACATGTAGATGGACTGCATGGGGTCGCCCACGAGGAAGCAGGTGCGTCCCTCGCCCGGATCCCATGCCGCCAGCAGCGCGGAGGCCAGCTCATGATGCCGGCGCGAGGTGTCCTGGAATTCGTCGATAAGCAGATGACGGATGTTGCCGGCGATGTCGATGAGCCGCTCAGGAGATTCTTTGAGGACCTGGAGGGCAGCCAGAGTGAGCCCGGTGAAGTCCACCTGATTGCGCTCGGCAAACACCACGTCGAGCTCGCCAATAGCTTGCCGCAAAACCGTAAATACGTTGCGAAGCGTGGTCCACTCGGCCTCGGAGTACCTTTCGGGTGGCACGCCCCGGATGGCGCATAAAGCGGCGTCGAGCTCTGGGACCTGGCGGAATCGGGCCTGAAGAAACTCCATTCTCTCTTTAGCTCGTCTTGCCGCGGCTCCGCCTTTCTTCTCGCTCGGAAAGCCGTCGGGAGCTCTGAAGTCCCTGCGCCATTCGCCGTCCTTCTTAAGAAGAAAGTCGCTGAGGCATCGCCAGTGTTCGAGCGGCGTGGATGGCGAGAGAACATGGACGCCTGCCAGCAGCGCGACGTTGGCGTTGCCATTGGTGCACGCATAATGCGTCATCTCGAAGAGTTCCTTGTGAAGGGGCTCGGCGGAGAGCAACCGGTAGGCTTC
Organism: Acidobacteriaceae bacterium; assembly: GCA_030038115.1. Lineage (GTDB taxonomy): Bacteria > Acidobacteriota > Terriglobia > Terriglobales > Acidobacteriaceae > Palsa-343. Next base: position 1,345 of record JASHPM010000158.1, read on the forward strand.
AGCAAGGATGCGGTGAACCTCGCGCCGGAAGGGCTCTTCGAGCTTGCCGCGCAGCGTATCCCAGTCGTCCTCGCTCATTTCCCTGGAAAGCGGGAAGGCGAACAGCCATTGATCGCGCACTTCCAGCATCTCTGCGATGAGCGACTGGCAATCGGCGAGGCGGTTGTCGCGGAGATCCAGAAGCTGGGCGAGGGCCTCGTTGAGCGAGGTATTCGGCCCGCCCAGGCGCTCGAGGGTGCGACGGGCAGCGAGCGCGTAAAGCGGCTCAGCCTCTTCGATCGGCTGAAAACTCCCGCCGAGGCGCGCCAGCAGCGGTCGGCCGTGCGCGATGCGGAGGCACAACGAGTCGATGGTTTCGATCGCGAGTCGCTCCGGATGATCGAGAAGGTTCCAGCCTCGGCGTTCTGCGTGCGCAAGCGCCTGGACCGCAATGGGCATGCGCTCGAGTTCATCGAGACACGGGTCGCGGCGTCCTGCCGCAGCTTCCAGGTCGCCCAGGATGCGGCCGCGCATCTCCGCCGTGGCGGCCCGGGTGAAGGTGATCGCGAGAATCTCCTCCGGTTCGTCGACGGTGGCCAGCAGACGGAGATAACGCCGCGTGAGCAGATCGGTTTTCCCGGAACCGGCCGGCGCCTGGAGCAGGATGGAGCGGCTGACATCGAGTGCAGCTTCGCGTTCCGCGGCGTCCGCGGGTGTATCGACGACGAGATCAGTCATCGGCCTCCTCCTCGTCGTTGCCACTCGCGCCCGCCGGGCCAAGCCTGACCTCGGCAATGCGGCACAATGAGTGAAAATCGCACTGCCCGCAGACCTTCCGCTCACGGGGCGACACCACAGCTTCGCCTCGAAGGAACTCGCGGGCAAGTCCTTCCAGGGCCCCGGCCCATTCGTCCCGCATCGAATCGGAATAAGGATGAGTGACCATCGCCTTTTTCGCGATGCTCTCCGGGCCCAGTTGCGCCCGGGCGTCGCGCACGCGGCCCTCAAAACCGGTTTCGCCGGCGCGAATGCGCGCGAAGAGAATCCCGCTTACATTCTCAATATTTCCGAACGTGGCATAGAGAGGAAGCTGCGGTTCCTCGGGGCGTTCGCCTTGCCAAGCCGCCGGCGAAACCCGGCCCGTCTTGTAATCCAGCAGCAAACGGCTGCCGTCGGGGAGCAGATCGATGCGGTCGGCGCGCAGATTGAGGCGCAGATCGCCGACGTGGACGTTGTCGAGATGCCACTCACAGGCCTCAATGACAAACGGCTGGCGCTCGGCTTCCTTGGCCAGCCATTCCTCAATGCGCGCCTGCAGGCGTCGTTTCTCCGCGGCGAGGCAGGCCTGCTGCCACGGGTCGCCTGCGGCCGAGCCGAGTCGCGTGCTGAGCACCGCGTCGATGTGAGCTTCCAGAATTCCGGGGAGCTTTTTTGTAGCAATGGCGGTTACAAGATCGTCGCGGTTGCGGATGCGCACAGGCTCAGACGCCGTAAACAGACGCTGCATGACTTCGTGCAGCAGCTTGCCCTGTTCCGCGGGGCTGAGCCCCCATTCCGTGTCTTCGAGCGGCGCGGCCCCCAGACGCTTCGCGGCGAATGCCTGAAACGGACATGCAGCCTGGCGGCGGAGGACATCCGCGCCGCCGCCGTTGCGTTCATGAGGCCATGGAAGTGCCCCTGTCTCGTCAGGGACAGGTTCAAAACGCGAACTCCGCTGCCCCGTCTGAGCCGCGCCGAATGACGCCGCGGCCTGCGGATCTGCGTCGCGTGGGAACAGGCCGGCGATGAGAGGCGACGCGCGGAGTTCGGCATCCTTGTCGCGCTCGGCGAAGCTGAAAACCACGAGCGGAGCACTTGCGAGCACGCGAGCGGTGACCCTGTGCGCCAGGTTCCAGTCATCGTCGCGGGTGGCGTGTGGCATTGCGAACTGCCGTTGCATGGCCGGCGGGAGCAGTGGATGAAAGCGTCCGTGCTGCGGCCACGTGGCATCGTCGCAGCGCATAAACCAGATGGCATCGAACTGCTGGCCGGACGATTCGAAGGGGCCCATTACCTGGATGGGCGCGTCGTGGGCCTCCGGGGCAAAAATGGTTTCCTGAGTCTGGCGCTCGACGAGGTCGATGAAATCACCCCAGGAATAGCGAGTGCCGTCGAAATCGAGGAGGGCAACTTCGTCGAGGAGGCGCTGCCAGCGCTGCAGAGCCTGAAACTGAACCGAGTCGGCCGTGCGTTCGCCCGGCCAGCCGGCGTGATCCAGCAGCAGTGGCGCGAGGTCGGCCCATGCGGAGGGCTGGCGCGGATTGGCCAGGAGTTGGTGGGATTCGACCGCTCGAACCAGTGTGTAGAGATAATCCGGAAGACGGCCGAGGCCAGGGGATTTCAGAATCGAGTTGCGGAAACTCGCCAGAGACCTGTCAGGCGAGAGGATTCCGTCGCGGCGCTGGCGCGCATCGTGCTGGGCGAGTGCAGAATGATTTGTAACGGTGTCTGCGACGAATCCCGAGAGCATAAGCCAGGAAACTTCTTCTTCGCGGAGTGGCTGCGACACCCAGCGCAGCAGCAGCAGAGCGGCCCTGACCACGGGGACGCCGGCGAGCGGCTCGCCCAGCGAGAATTCCCACGGCATCGGCGGCGAGGCATCGCGAATGTCTTCGCTGGCGGGCAGAAGGACCCGGCGGAAGACGCGGTCGATTTCCCCGCGCGCGCTGGCAATGCCGGGAACGAGGACCCCGATGCGCGCGTCCGTCCTCTCCAGCAGAAGATTGCGAGCCCAGGCGGCACAGGCAGTGATTTCATCTCGCAGACTGTTGCCCATCGCCCATTCGCGCTGGAGATCTCCCTCGACGAACCCCGGCTCAGGACGAGACTCCGTGACAATGAGGCCGCGCGATTCGAGGGCCGCAAGCAAATCGCGCTGAGCTGGCGTGATGCGGTCGAAGCCGACCAGGAACAGCTCCGGCGGAAGGGTCAGCGCGCCGCCCGAAGAAAGGATCTGAGCCAGGGTCGATTCAAGCTGGCCACCGCTGAGCCACCCGTGACGGCTGCACTCGCGATCGAATGCAGCGGCCCAGTGCCGGAACCGTTCAGCGTCGGTCTGCTCCCAGGCTTGCCGGCGGGATGCGTGCGCGCTGTACGCGGACAACAAGTTCCAGGCTTCCATGGCCAGACCGGCCATCGAATCGCGCGAAAGCACCGGAGCGTTGTCGTCGCGCTGGATACGGGTCCAGAGGACACGTTCCTGCAGGGGCGTAAGAAGCATGGGTGCGTCGGGCGTTGCAAATGCGTGGTCACGCCACAGATCGCGCAGCCAGGAATCCCAGTCGCGAATCGACGGCGTAGGCCAGATCGTGTGGCCTGCGACTCGTTGATCCTCTGCGAACCGAAGATGGAGCGCGCGTGCCGCCCGGGGACTGGCGGCGACTACGGTGGCGCCACGCTGGAGTGCGTCGGCGATGGGACGAGCCAGGGGCATCGGGGGGATCGCTTTCAAGTGTAAACTGGCTTGTGAAGTATCTTCGTGCGCATATTTCCACCGCCGCCCTTCTGGCGGTGGTTGTGTTTTTTGCGGGCTGCCGCAGCGCAAGCTCCAGGAGCAGCCAAACACCAGCTCCCCAACAGCAGGCCGGAGTGAAGAAATATCACATCCGTGGCATCGTCGTGTCCAGCGACGCCAGGACGGGTGCGGTCGCAGTCGATACCGACGCCATCCCCGGCTACATGGACGCGATGACCATGCCTTACACGCTCGCGCAGCCCAATATCGCCGGCGAGCTGCATCCTGGCGACACCATTACGGCGACGCTGACAGCATCGGCCAATGCCGATGTCCTCGACGAAATTGTTGTGATCGCGCAGGCAAAGCCGGACTACAAGCCGGCCGTGACCTACAACGATCTGGAGCCTGGCGAAGCGGTTCCGGATTTTGCGTTTCGCAATCAAAACGGCCGCATGGTGCGGCTGAAACAGTGGCGCGGCAAGGTGGTGCTGCTCACGTTCATCTACACGCGCTGCCCGCTGCCGAATTTCTGCGTGCGCATGAGCCGCAATTTCGCGGAAATCGACAAGACCCTGGTCAAAGATCCAGGTCTGTATGCGAAGACCCATCTTCTCAGCGTCAGCTTCGATCCCAAATACGACACGCCAAAGGTCCTGCGCAGCTATGGTGAAGCGTACACCGGCAACTACACACGAGAGACCTTCGCCCACTGGGATTTTGCGGCGCCGACGGAGCAGGAACTGCCCAGGGTCCTTCAGTTTTTCGATGTGGGTGCGACACCGGAGAAAGACGGGACCATTACCCATTCGTTGTCAACGGTCGTCATTGGCCCCGACGGAAAGCTGTTCAAGTGGTATCCCGGCAACGACTGGACACCGGAGCAGGCACTCGGAGATGTTCGCAAGCTCGTGGGCCACGGTTAATCGGGTATGATGAATGGCTGAGTGGTCTGACCACTGCAGAGGTGAACGATGGGAAGCGCTCTGACCATCCGCAAAGAGGCTGAGCTCGACTTTTTGTCGCTGGGGGCGCTGGTGCACCGGCTCGATCCGGGCATTGTCCCGTTTCCCAAAGCGACCGAATGCGCCATCCACGTTAGCGGCGGCGAGTACAACGTGGCCGCTAATTTGTCCAATTGCTTCGAGATGAAAACAGCGATCGCGTCGGCGATGGTCGACTACCCCATCGGCGATCTCATCGCCGAGCGCGTCCGGGCCATGGGCGTGCGCCCCTTCTACCGGCACTTTCGGCACGATGGCGTCACCGGACCCAACATGGCGACCGTATACAGCGACCGCGGCTTTGGTGTGCGCGCTCCCGTGGTCTTTTACAACCGGTGCAACGAGGCCGCGGCTCAGCTCAGGCCGGGCGACTTCGACTGGAAAACGATTTTCACGCGCGGTGTGCGCTGGGCGCACAGCGGCGGAATTTTCGCGGCTCTTTCCCCCACGACGGCGCAGCTCGCCGTGGAAATGATGACGGCGGCTAAAAGCGCGGGAGCAGTGACTTCATTCGATCTGAATTTTCGCGAAAAACTCTGGAAAGTGAGCGGCGGCGCCGATCGAGCCGTGGAGGTGATCGCTCGCATCGTGGAGCACGCCGATGTGCTGGTTGGCAACGAAGAGGATTTGCAGAAAGGCCTCGGTATTGAAGGCCCTAAAGTCGACGAGAGGGCGAAGTCGAAGCTCGATCCCAGCGTCTTCATCGCCATGATCGACAAGGTCGTGAAGAAACATCCACACGTCAAGGTGGTCGCGACCACGCTGCGCGAGGTGCACTCCACCAACCGGCACAGCTGGAGCGCGGTGGCATGGGTCAATGGGAAAACCTACACCGCGCCCACCGCGGAGCTGGACGTCTACGATCGCGTCGGTGGAGGCGATGGATTTGCGTCCGGCTTCTTCTACGGATTGCTCACGGGTGCGGACCCTGATGAAGCAATCAGGCTGGGCTGGGCGCACGGCGCGCTGCTCACCACCTTCCCCGGCGACACCACCATGGCCACGCTCGATCAGGTGCGCGCGTTTGCCCAGGGCGGCTCGGCACGGATCCAGAGATAAGCAGAAAGCCGCCTCTCCAGTAGACTGGTGGGACTGGAGGCAACATGGCGAAGGTCACAATCCTCTTCGGGCTGCTGCTCATGGTGCTCGGCATTGCCGGCTATGTCGGGAGCGGCAACCAGTATCCAACCGCCCTCATTCCGGCGTGGTTTGGGTTGGCGCTGGCCATCTGCGGCGTTCTGGCCATCAGTCCCAGCGAGGGCCGGCGCAAGCTCTTCATGCACATCGGTGTCACCATCGGCCTGTTGGGGTTTGTGGGCGGCCTGGTTGAAGCCATTCGCGGCTATCTCAAGCCCTCCGCCATCGATACTTCTCGCTTTCTGATTTCTGCCGAGACATCGAAGCTGCTTCTCGCCGGGATGATGCTGATTTATGTGCTCCTTTGCGTCCGCTCCTTCATCAAGGCCAGAAGAACACCCGCGGCATAGCGCTTAGCGGAAGGATTACGCGGCTGGGACTGAGAATTACCGCTCCAGGGGGAGGAAACAGCAGCTCTGTTTTTATGGCGATGGGTTCCATTCCGAGAGTGAATGCGGAGCGCGGGGGCGGGACTCGCTCGCGAGCGCGGGCCGGCGCGGATCTGCCGAAGAAGAAACCGGACCTGAAGAAAGTGATGCCGGAGATCTGGAAGCTCATCCGCCCCCGGCGCTGGCTGTTGCTGTTCGGATTCGGGCTGATGGTCATCAACCGCGTCGCGGGCCTGGTCCTCCCCTTCTCCACGAAATTCCTCATCGACCGCGTCCTTGGCACGCATGGCAATCCGCGCTTGTTGATGCCGCTTGTTGGGATCGTTTTCACAACCACCGCCATTCAGGCTGTGACCTCGTTCTCGCTCACCCAGCTTCTCTCCAAGGCCGCCCAGCGCATGATTACCGATCTGCGGCAGCAGGTGCAGCAGCATGTGGGGCGGCTGGCCGTCAGCTTCTACGACGCGAATCGGACCGGCCTTCTGGTGTCGCGGATCATGAACGATGTTGAGGGCGTGCGGAACCTGATCGGGACGGGTCTGGTGGAATTTGTCGGCGGCATGCTGACGGCGGGGCTGGTTTTCGGCTACCTGGTCTACTCGAATACCAGGATGACGTTGATCGTCTTCGCGGTGGTCGGCGGATTTGTCATCGTTCTCCAGAATGCGTTCAAAACCATCCGGCCGATTTTCCGTGAGCGGGCGAAGATCACCGGCGAGGTTACGGGTCGGCTAACCGAGTCGCTGGGAGGCGTGCGCGTCGTCAAGGGTTATCACGCGGAGAAACGCGAGGCGCAGGTATTCACCTCCGGCGTGCTGCGGCTGCTGGATAACGTCATGAAGTCACTCACGGCCACCAGTCTTCTTTCTCTCGCCGCAACGACGGTCCTCGGCGTGGTCGGCGGTCTCGTCATGCTCATCGGCGGCCATCAGGTCATCGGTCACCGCATGACGACCGGCGGCTATTTCCAGTACACCATGCTGCTGGCGTACATGATCGCCCCCATCTTCCAGATCGTGAACATCGGAACGCAACTCACCGAGGCGGTCGCCGGGCTGGACCGCACCATGGAGATCCTGGCGGAGAAAGACGAGTTCGCCGATCCTGCACGAGTACGAAC
>JASHPM010000159.1 GCA_030038115.1 Acidobacteriaceae bacterium
CGGCATTGGTGCTCCATAACATCGCAGCGCCCTGATCCGGACCCAGCCAGTTGTCGCTCTTGCCGATGGAAACCTCGTGCCCCAGCAGGTGATAGGAAAGATTTCCCTCCATCAGCCGCGCGTTGTTGGACGTCGCAATCGGTCCTCCCGGAATCGTCGCCTGATTCGGATTCGGCGTGCAGACTCCCGTTGTCGGACTGATCGCAATCAGGTCGATCGTGCAGGAGAGATACGTGTACAAGGCCGGAGAATACCCCGTCGCGCTCGGCGCGTACTGATATTCGCCTCGGTAGTACAGCGTGAACCGTCCCGCTTCCGCCCTGGCGCTGAACCCCGAGTAGTTGTTGAACCCGCTTTCGTATGGCCGCCCGTAGTCGTCGATGATCGTCTGTCCCAGATGAAAGCTGTCCCGCAGCGGCGGCCCGCTGATCCCGCGCATCTGTGTGTAGACACTTTCCAGCTGGCCACTCGGATGATTCAGTTCCGTCGCATTGTCGATGTCCGGCTGGACTTCCCGCAGTACTGCCAGATAGATGCTCTTCGCTTCGTCGTTATTCTTGTCCGTATCGATCCGGTCCGCGCTCTCCTCCAGCATGTGCGCGATGCTCAGCCGCGTCCACGGCCGAATCCCCAGGAACGCTGAGTCCAGATACCCAAGCGAGTGCAGCCGGTCCAGCGCCGGATAGATCCAGCTGTCCATCGGCACGTAGGTCGATCCCTCCGCACTCGTCGTGATGGTCTCCGCCGGCGGCTGATATCCCGGAGGAAACGGCTGCGGTGTCGTCACCTGTGCTTCAGTCGTTGATAAGAATGCGCTGCACAAAAGAACTGCGGGAAGGAAAAATGAGGATCTCAAGCAGACCTCGGTGGGGTTTCTACTGTTCCGGGCACGGTCGGCGATCGCAAATGTGCCCCTGAATTCAGCCTGGAGGATCGAATCTGCGCTGTCAAGCCAGCGTCGCTCCCTGTGACGTCGCCGTCATGATCGCAGCAAGCCGGTCCGCTCCAGGCGGCCTCGAAAAGTCGCTTCACATATGCGCCGGATCGCCACGTTCGGCGTTCACGCCCAGCTCGGCGAACGCCTTCTGCGCTTTCTTCGCGTCGAACTTCCCCTCGCGCGCCAGCTTCGACAGAGTCGCCGTCACCACCGACTCGGCATTCACCTCAAAGTGGCGCCGCAGATGTTCCCGATTGTCGCTGCGCCCAAACCCATCGGTCCCCAGCGCAACCAGCCGCGTTGTCAGCCACGGAGCCAGCTGATCCGGCACCGCCTTCATGTAATCCGTCGCCGCGATAATCGGCCCCGCCGCCTTGCCCAGCGCTGTCAGGATGTACGGTGTCTTCTCCGCCTTCGTCGGATGGAGGCGATTCCAGCGTTCCACGCCCAGCGCCTCGCGCCGCAGCTCGTTGTAGCTGGTCACGCTCCACACGTCCGTCTGCACGCCGTATTTGTCTGCCAGAATCTCCTGCGCGCGCAGCACCTCATTCAGAATCGGCCCGCTCCCGAACAGCTGCGCCGCCGCCTTGCCGCTCGCCGCCGGCTGCAACCGGTAAATCCCCCGCACGATCCCTTCCCGCGCGCCCTCCGGCATCTCCGGCATGGCGTAATCCTCGTTGTACATCGTGATGTAGTAGAAGACGTCCTCGGCGTCCTCGTACATCCGCTTCATGCCGTCCTGCAGGATCACCGCCAGCTCGTACACGTACGCCGGATCGTAGCTTACGCACGTCGGAATCGCACTCATCAGCAGATGGCTGTGTCCATCCTGATGCTGCAGCCCTTCGCCCATCATGGTCGTGCGCCCCGCCGTCCCCGCCATCAGAAAGCCCTTGCCCCGTGCATCGGCAAAAGCCCACATCATATCGCCCACGCGCTGATATCCGAACATCGAGTAGTACATATAGAAGGGAATTGTCGGCACCCGGTAATTCGCGTAGCCCGTCCCCGCCGCCGTGAACGACGCCATCGCTCCCGCTTCCGTGATCCCCTCTTCCAGAATCTGCCCGTCCTTCTCCTCGCGATAAAACAGCAGCATATCCACGTCGTGCGGCTTGTATTTCTGCCCCTCGCTCGCGTAAATGCCCACCTGGCGTATCGCCGACTCCAGCCCAAACGTCCTTCCCTCGTCCGGCACAATCGGTACGATCAGCTTGCCGATTTCTACATCCTTCATCAGGTGCCGCAGGATGCTCACGAATCCCATCGTCGTCGAAACCGCGCGCCCCCGCGATCCGGCCGTCCACTCCCGGAACGTCTCCAGCTTCGGCGCCTTGAACTCGATTTTCGGCGCTTCCCGCTTCGGCATGTATCCGCCCAGCTCCTGCCGCCGCGCCTGCATGTACGCCATCTCCGGCGCATCCGGCCCTGGCCGATACAGCTTTCCTGCCCGCGCGTCCGCCTCCGGTATCGGCAGCTCATAACGTCGCGTGAACTCCACCAGAGCGTCTTCCGCCACCTTCTTCTCCTGGTGCGAAGCGTTCCGCGCCTGCGTGCTGCCCAGCCCATAGCCCTTCACCGTCTTGGCCAGGATCACCGTCGGGCCGCCCTTGTGCTCCACCGCCCGCTTGTACGCGTTGTAGATCTTCCGCGCATCGTGCCCGCCCCGGTGCAGGTGGAAAATCTCGTCGTCCGACATGTGCTCCACCAGCTTCAGCAGCTCCGGATACTTCCCGAAAAATTCGCTCCGGATATACGCCCCGCCCTTCGCCTTGAACGCCTGATACTCGCCGTCCACGCACTCTTCCATCCGCTTCAGCAGCAGCCCCGTGTGATCGCGCTCGAACAGCTCATCCCAGTCCGAGCCCCAGATCACCTTGATCACGTTCCAGCCCGCGCCCAGAAACACCGCTTCCAGCTCATCGATGATTCGCCCATTCCCGCGCACCGGCCCATCCAGGCGCTGCAGGTTGCAGTTCACCACGAAGATCAGGTTGTCCAGCTTCTCGCGCCGGCCCAGCGACAGCGCACCCAGCGTGTCCACTTCGTCCGTCTCCCCATCGCCGACGAACGCCCATACCTTGCGCGGCGTCTTCTCAATCAGCCCGCGGTTTTCCAGATACCTCATGAACCGCGCCTGATACACCGCGTTCAGCGGGCCAATCCCCATCGACACCGTGGGAAAGTGCCAGAAATCCGGCATCAGCCACGGGTGCGGATACGACGACAACCCCGGCGTCTCCCGCAATTCATGCCGGAAATTCAGCACCCGCTGCTCATCCAGCCGTCCCAGCAAAAATGCCCGCGCATAAATTCCCGGGCTCGCGTGTCCCTGGAAATAAACAAAGTCTCCCGGCTGATCGCCGTACGCTGCGTGGAAGAAATGGTTGAACCCCACCTCCAGCAGTGTCGCCAGCGACGAGTACGTCGCGATGTGCCCGCCGATCCCGGGATCTTTCTTGTTCTGCCCATGGACCATCGCCATCGCGTTCCACCGGATCAGGCTTTCGATCCGCCGCTCCAGTTTGCGATCGCCCGGATACGGCACTTCCTCGTGCTTCGGTATCGTGTTCGTGTACGGCGTGGTCAGTTCGCTCGCCTGCGAGATCCCCGCCTCGCGCGCCCGCTGCTTCAGCGCCGTCAGCAGCTCCCCGCCCTGCTCCGGCCCCTCGCCCACCACCACATCGTCAAACGCTTCGATCCACTCCCGAAGCTGCTGGGAAAAATCGCTCGCCGCCGGATTGCTCACCTTTGTCGCCATAAACCTGGCCTCTCTCCGCTCTGCTCACGCGATCGCCCGCGTCTCCGTGTCGTCGCACCTCGTGTTCGCCGCATTCGGCGCACTGAAACTCTGCTCACGGCTCGTCGCCTCAAACTCCGCGGCGATCGCCCGCCGCCATTCCTGCGCCGGCAAGCCTCTCGCCCTCAGCCAGTATTCCAGATGTTCGACCGCGTCCTCGCTGCCCGTTTCCCTCTTCGCGCCGCGGCTCTCGCCTCCGCTCGCCGCCAGCTGCCATCGCACCCCCACAATGTGCGTCGGGCCCCCGCCCTCGCGCGCCCGTGCGATCGACTCATGCGCCACCCGATACATCGCGATCACATCCTGCGTGTCCACCGGGATCGTCGGATACTCGTTTCTCGCAACCGCGGCCCTCTTGCCTCTTGTTGAAGAGACCGGCTTTTGCTCCGCCGCTCCTCCATCCTCCACAAACAGCACGGGCAGCTTCGCCGCGCTGGCCAGCGCGCGCGCTTCCTTCAAAGTCTCCGCGGCCTGCACGCCATCGGATAAAATCACGCTCACCCTGCCCGTTTTCCTCATGCGATCGGCCATCGCGTCGCTCAGCGCGCAGATCACCCGCTCTTCGAAACTGCGCCTGTTCAGAATCGCCACCCCCACCACCTCCGCAAACGGAGCCACATGTTCCCGAGTCACGCCCGCCACCACGCCATCGCCTGCGCGCAAATCGGCCGCGACCCCGGCCAGCACCGCCTCGCGCCCATGTACCCAGTTCGATCCATCGCCGTTCTTGCGCTGCGCCCGCAGTTGCAGCTTCAGTGCAATCTCGTAAAGCTGGCGAAACTTTGCGTCGCTGATGAGCGAATGCCCATGCTTGCCGTTCCCGGCGGCAGACGCAACCTTGTTCCTCGCCTCAATTGTCATGTGTTCCTGGAATGTTCCCTTTTCGACCGCTGAATTTGGGGGTGTGCGGCCTTCGCTGCTCTGTGGCGCCGCGTCGAGCAGAAACGGCTATACAAAAATTGTAGCGCAGCCGCGTCTCGTATTTCTGCAGTCACCATCGCGCGCAATCATTCCCCGCGCCCACTCGGATTTCAACAGTTTTGTGCATAACCCTGTGCATTTCCGGTTCACATCCGCCTGGAACTCAGAAATCATGCGCACTTGAGCACTCTGCACTCCCTCCGATGCACACCGTCATCGATCCTCAACGTGATTTCCGTCACATTCGGTCCTTGCCCATCCGTGATCGCCGCCGCCCGTTGCCAATCCTCTCTCGCGAATCGTCTTTCATCAACTCGCTCGTCTGCACTGTACCCTGTACCCTGTACCCCGCACCCTGTCACGTGGAGTACTCCGCGTTGATCCTCACGTATTCCGCCGTCAGATCGCTCGTCCAGAATCGGCATCGCCCTTCCCCCACGCCCAGCGCAATGCGAATCGAATACTCCCGCTTCTCCAGATATGCATGCGCCGCCATCTCGTCGTACTCCGGCGCGCGTCCGCCGTTCACGCAGATCGGCAACGCTTCCCCGAACCAAATCGCGATCTTGTCCGGATCGAACGCCACACCCGAATAACCAATCGCTGCCATCAGCCGTCCCCAGTTCGGATCGGCTCCCGCCCAT
>JASHPM010000160.1 GCA_030038115.1 Acidobacteriaceae bacterium
ATATACGCGAGTATCTTGCGGTTCGACGGATCGAGAAAACGCAGCGAACCGCGTCCAAACACCTGGAAGAGCTTGCGCAGCGCAATCATGTTGCGCATCCAGTTCAGCAGCGACGAAGCATCATTCTGCTGCGCCTCCACGTTGATCGCCTCATAGCCCCACACGGGATCCATGATGACCGGGCTGTAAAGCTTCGCGGGATTCGCGCGCGAAAAGCCGGCATTGCGATCCGGCGACCACTGCATGGGTGTGCGGACACCGTTGCGATCGCCCAGGTAAATGTTGTCGCCCATGCCGATCTCGTCGCCGTAATAAAGGATGGGCGTTCCTGGAAACGAGAACAAAATGCTGTTGAGCAGCTCAATGCGGCGCCGGTTATTGTCGAGCAGGGGAGCCAGACGGCGCCGGATGCCGATGTTGACGCGCATGCGCGGATCGGCGCTGTAGGCAAGGTACATGTAATCCCGCTCGTCGTCGCTGACCATCTCCAGCGTCAGCTCGTCATGGTTGCGCAGGAAAAGTCCCCACTGGCAGTTGCCGGGAATCTCCGGCGTTTGCGCCATAATGTCCGTGATGGGCAGCCGATCCTCCTGGCGCAGCGCCATGTAAATGCGCGGCATCAGCGGAAAGTGAAACGCCATGTGGCACTCATCGCCGTCGCCGAAGTAGGGACGCACATCAGTGGGCCATTGATTTGCTTCCGCCAGCACCATGCGTCCCGCGTACCCCTCGTCGATGGCCGCCCGAATCGCTTTGATCACGGCGTGGGTTTCAGGGAGATTCTCGCAGTTGGTGCCGTCGCGCTCGACCAGGTAAGGAATCGCGTCAATGCGCAGCGCGTCCACGCCCATGTCGAGCCAGTAGCGCATCACACGCAACACTTCGTCCAGCACCTGGGGATTGTCGTAGTTCAGGTCCGGCTGATGCGAGAAGAAGCGATGCCAGTAATAAGCCTGCGCCACGGGATCCCAGGTCCAGTTCGACTTCTCCGTGTCGGTGAAGATGATGCGTGCATCTTTGTACTTCTGATCTGTGTCGCTCCACACGTAGAAGTTTCTTTCCGCCGATCCCGCCGGAGCATGCCGCGCGCGCTGAAACCACGGGTGCTGGTCGGAGCTGTGATTGATGACCAGCTCGATCATCACCTGCAGGCCGCGATCGTGCGCCGCGTCGAGAAAGCGCTGAAAATCCTCGATCGTCCCGTAACTCGGGTGAACGCTCGTGTAATCGGAAATGTCGTAGCCGTCGTCGCGCAAAGGTGAAGGAAAGAACGGCAGCAGCCACAGGCAAGTCACCCCCAGATCCTGGAGATAGTCCAGCTTCTGCATGAGCCCCGGAAAATCTCCGATGCCATCGTTGTTGCTGTCGCTGAAAGCTTTGACGTGGACCTCGTAGATGACCGCGTCCTGGTACCACAGCGGGTCGGCCACACTGCCTGCCTTGCGAACAATGGTCTTCGTTTCCGGCATGGAGTCCTGCGCGCTCACTGGTAGTAGTCGAAATCCTTTTCGGAGCGCACTTTGCGCAGCACGCGAAAGATATGAGCTGGAATCCCCTCCGGCGCCAGTTCGACATAATTGCGCGATCCCTGCCACAGATAGCGAGCCCCGGTCAGTTGATCGCGCACCTGAAAGCTCTCATCGCTGCGCAGCCGCAGCCGTTCCAGATCCAGCGTCACCCATCCGGACTGCGCGTGAAAGGCATCGAGGTTCACCACCGTCAGCACGGTGTTGCTCCCGTCCCGGCTCGATTTGCTGTAAGCGATCAGGTAGGGATTGTCGGTCGGGTGAAAGAAGAGATCGTGGCTCGCACGCAGCGCGGCATTCTCGCGGCGCGCGCGGTTGACAGAGGCGATCGTCGCAGCGATGCTCTCGCGTGCGTCCAGATTCCAGTGGCGAATCTCGTACTTTTCTGAGTTCAGATACTCCTCGCTGCCCGGCCGGATAGGTTTGTTCTCACCGAGCTCAAACGCCGGCCCATAGATGCCGTAGTTCGGCCCCAGCGTCGCTGCCAGCACGGCGCGGCTCAGGAATGCCGGCCGGCCGCCGACCTGCAGCGTCTCAGAAAGAATATCCGGCGTGTTGGGCCAAAGATTGGGCCGCAGATATTCGCGCACCCGTGTCTGGGTCAGCTCAGTGAAATATTCCGTCAGCTCCGGTTTCGTGTTGCGCCAGGTGAAATACGTGTAGGACTGCGAGAAGCCCAGCTTGGCCAGCCGTTGCATCACACGCGGTCGGGTAAAAGCTTCGGCCAGAAACAACGCGTCCGGAAAGTCGCGCTTCACCTCCGTGATAAGCCATTCCCAGAAGCAAAATGGCTTGGTGTGCGGGTTGTCGACGCGGAAGATGCGCACACCCTGATCGATCCAGAACAAAAAAACACCGAGAAGCGCATCCCACAAACCCTGCCAGTCGCCGGTCTCAAAATCGAGCGGATAGATGTCCTGGTATTTCTTCGGCGGATTCTCCGCGTACTGGATCGTCCCATCCGCGCGTTTCTTAAACCACTCCGGGTGCTCGTGGACCCATGGATGATCCGGCGAGCACTGAAACGCAATGTCCAGGGCCAGCTCGATATCCTTGTCCGCCGCGGCGCGCAGCAGGCTGCGAAAATCCTCCAGTGTTCCGAGCTTTGGATGGATCGTCGTGTGCCCACCCTCTTTCGCGCCAATCGCCCAGGGGCTGCCAACGTCACCGGGTTCAGGCGTCGTCGAATTGTTCTTCCCTTTGCGAAAGCTATGTCCGATGGGGTGGACAGGCGGCAGATAGAGAACGTCGAATCCAAGCCGTGCGACGTAGTCGAG
The DNA here is from genome assembly GCA_030038115.1 of Acidobacteriaceae bacterium. Lineage (GTDB taxonomy): Bacteria > Acidobacteriota > Terriglobia > Terriglobales > Acidobacteriaceae > Palsa-343. The sequence goes on from JASHPM010000160.1 coordinate 2,804, forward strand.
GCGGGCCTCGCAGTCCTGAAAAGTCCCATGGCGTCCCGGCTCTCTCGACGTCGACCGCGGAAACATCTCATACCAGGCCGAGTAGCGTGCCTTTTCCCGATCCACGGTCACCCGCAGCTCGTGCTCATAGCGGGTTTCCATCGCCGGATCGAGATACAACGCCATTGTCGCGGCCAGGACGGGATCGAGTCCCGCGGATTGGGCAGCAGGAAGATCATCCGTCGCTCGCATCCGGGCCGCCCAGCGACGCAGCTCGTCCGCATCGTCGCGACCGGCACGCATGGCAGCCTGCTCCACAAGCTCCGCTCCGTTCAGAAGATCGACCCGGATGTCCTGGCCGGCGGCGATGCGCTTCTCCAGATCGCTTCGCCAGGTATCGAAGTGGTCGACCCAACCGGCCACCGTGTAGAGGTATACGCCTATGCGAGCGACGGGGAACTCGGCGCGCCAGCGATCATTGCCGAGCCACCGCATTGTGACCTGGGTCCAGGTGGACACTTCCTGAAAACGAAACAGAAGCCGCGCGGCGACATGATCGTGGCCGTCGGCAAACACATCCGCCTCCACCTCGACCAAATCGCCCGCGATGCGCTTGATGGGAAACCGGCCGCCGTCGATCTCCGGCTCAACACTTTCGATCACGACGCGTCTTCGTCCATCGGCGGGTTTCTGCATGGCTCCGATCGGCTCTCCACCTGGCCGGGAGCGCCAGGGCGCCCGGCCACACGCAGGCGGAAATGCGGCTTCTCACGAGCGTGTCAGCTACGGAATTATACGAACAACAAAATCGAATGTCCGCTTCTGTAATTGGTTGCCGAACCCCGGGTTACCGCCCAAGGCACTCCGTTGGACGTCAGTCGTCCGGCAGAATGTTGGACTCTTCCGAGGTGCGCAGCCGCACCAGGCGTTCGACCGTGTACGGAGCGCGCTGCGTGGCCGCATGATAGTGCCGAACCTGCAGCTCACCCAGCAGCCCCAGAGCAAGCAGTTGGGTTCCTGCCAGAATCATGACGGCGGCAATCACAAAAAGCGGGCCGTGCTGATCCATGACGTGTTGGTGCGTCACGACCTTCAGCGCCAGCAGGAACACCGAAATGGCTCCCCCGCCAAAGATGCCCAGAGCGCCCAACAGGCCAAAGAAGTGCAGCGGCCGCGTCATGTATTTCAGCAGAAACCGGATGGTCATCAGGTCGAAGAAGACCCGGAAAGTACGTCCAATGCCGTAATGCGATTTCCCGCCCTGGCGAATCACGTTCGTGATCGGCACTTCGCAGATGCTGGCGCCGTACCACGAGGCCAGCGCGGGGATAAAGCGATGCATCTCGCCATAGAGCGGAATATTGTGGATCACTTCGCGCCGATACGCCTTAAACGTCGTCCCGAAATCGTGGATATCGACGCCGGACAGCTTCGCCATCAGCCAGTTGGCGCAGCGCGAAGGGATGCGCCGCATCACAAAATTGTCCATGCGCTCCCTGCGCCACCCGCTCACCACGTCGTAGCCCTCCTCCAGCTTCTCGAGAAAGGCGGGGATTTCGCCGGGGTCGTGCTGCAGATCGCCATCCATGGCCAGAATGAATTCGCCCTCGGCATGATCGAAGCCGGCCGCCAGCGCCGAGGTCTGCCCGAAATTCCGACGCAGCTTCACCACCAGGACGCGACTGTCCACCGCGGCAATCTCCTCCAGCAGTCTGCAGGTGCGGTCATTCGATCCGTCGTCCACAAACACCAGCTCGAACGAATCGCCGACGTGTTCCATTACTTCCTTCAAACGGTCGTAGAGCGTGGTGACGTTCTCTTCTTCGTTGTGGAACGGAACGACGATGGAATACTTAGGCATCTATCCTCAATTATAGACTTTTGATGCCGGCATCCGCGGTCCCGCACCGTTACAAATGCGCGAAGTCAGCGAGTGAGAATCTCCACTGCGACACGGGCAGCTTCTTCACAGGCGGCGGGGTCCACATCGCGATGTGTTACAAACCTTACGCTGTGGCGACCCACAGTGCCGGCCAGAACGCCGCGCTGCTTCAGCCGCGCAACAAAAGCTTCTGCGTCTCCCTGTTTGCGGAGCGTGAGAATCACGATATTCGTCCGCACGCTGTCAAGGTCGATATCAACCGGAGCTCCCGCAAGACCTTCTGCAAGCAGGCGGGCATTAGCGTGGTCTTCATGCAGCCGCTTCGGCCCTTCCTCCAGCGCAATCAGCCCTGCCGCGGCCAGAATCCCCGCCTGACGCATGCCCCCACCCAGCGCTTTACGAATCAGGCGGGCGCGATCCATCTGCTCGTACGTCCCCACCAGCATCGACCCGACTGGCGCGCCCAGCCCCTTCGAGAGACAAAACATCACGGTGGAAAAACCGCGGGTCAGCTCGCGCACCCCAATTCCCAGCGCCACCGACGTATTGAAGATGCGCGCTCCGTCCAGATGGACGGGTAGTCCGCGCTCCTTCGCCCCGGCCCAGATTTCCTGCATCACCGGCAGCGGTGTCACCGTGCCGCCGGCCATGTTGTGCGTGTTTTCGAGGGCGATGAGACCCGTTGGGGCGCGGTGGTAGTGCTTGCCCGTGATGTGCGGCTCAATCTCGCGCCACGTCAGGATGCCGCGTTCGGCGGCGATCGTCCGCAGCTGGCAGCCCGAAAAGGCTGACGCCATCGCGATTTCCCACTCCACTATGTGCGACCGCGCCTCGCAGATGATCTCCTGACCATGCTGCGTATTCAGACGGATCGCGGTTTGATTTCCCATCGTGCCGCTGGGCACAAAGAGACCCGCCTCGCGCCCGAAAATTTCCGCCGCGCGCGCCTCCAGACGATTGATGGTGGGATCCTCACCGTAGACATCGTCGCCAACCTCCGCGGCGGCCATCGCGGTGCGCATCGCCGGCGTGGGTTTGGTAACCGTGTCGCTGCGCAGATCGATCGTCGCAACAGGAGCAGGCGTGGCGGCACCGTGTTCGGCCAGAATCGCCGTTTCGGAAGACATGGATTCCCTCTCCGCAAGTCCCAGTATGCGATTACGACCCTACGCGACAGCCGGCTCCGCCAGGAAACGCCCGAAAACTTCGTTCGAGAGCAGCCGTCCTTTCGCGGTCAGCGCGACACGGTCACCGTCGACGAATGTAACCAGATTCTCCTCTTCCAGCTCGGTGATGGTGGAAAGAAATTCGCGGACCGCCGATGCGGAAAACTCCCGCCGCAGCGCGCCCAGGCTCACACCTTCGTTGAGCCGCAGGCCCAGGAACCACGCCTCTTCCATCTCTTCCTCACGATCGAGGCGATGTGGCTCATTCCAGCCGGGGTTTTCCAGGTACGCATCGAAATCGCCGGTCGTGCCAAATCGCATCGCAGCGCCCGAGTGCGTGCGAACCATGGAGTGCGCATCGAGCCCGAATCCAAGATATGGTTCGCGGCGCCAGTACTTCAGGTTGTGGCGCGACTCGCACTCCGGACGTGCGAAATTCGAAATCTCATACTGCGTCAGCCCCTGTCCCGCAAGAAAGACAATCGCCTCGGTGTACAGATCGGCGATCAGATCGTCGCCGGGCACTTCCTTCGCGCGATAACGGCCGCCGTTCACCAGCATCTCGCGGCCGAGGCGCGATTCGTCATCGACCTCGAGCATGTAAATGCTGGCGTGATCGACGCCGGACTCGGCAAGAACGTTGAGCGACTCGTACCAGGTATCGAGCGTTTGTCCCGGCAAACCGGCAATCAGATCGACACTGACGTCAACGATACCCGCATTCTGAACTCGCCGAATATCTTCGAGGGCGACGGCGCGGTTGTGCAGCCGCCCAATGGCTTTGGCTTCGCTGTCTACAAAGGATTGCACGCCGAAGCTGATGCGACTAACGCCGCATTCCCCCAGAGCCTCCAGCACCGCGGGCTCAATCTGCCCCGGCGCACACTCCACAGTGATCTCCGCCGTGGGCAGCACGGCGAATTCGCGGCGCAGGTTCGTGAAGAGCCGGCGGAACAGTGCGGGAGAAAGCAGCGACGGTGTCCCGCCGCCCAGATAAATGCTGTCGACCGCCTGGGGCAGCTGAACACCCCACTTCCCTGCATGCCGGCCGATGCTCCGGAGGTCGCTCTCGATGCAGGAAATATAACGTTCGTGATAGCTGGCAGGGAAAACGCCGGAGGAAAAGTTGCAATAAGTGCATTTGGAACGGCAGAAAGGAACGGAAAGATAAAGACCGAGCATTTCCATATGTCTCTATTCTCCCACCGCGGCCGCGGCTCGCCTACATAGTGTTAAATCAACCATCTTGACAAGCTGCTCCACCTGTGCATCTCTCGCCGCAACAATTCGCGCGGATTCGCGTTCACTTCCTGCAAGAGACGATCCGGAGAAAGAGGCCGGATGAGAGGTTCCGGGCTTCGAGAGAAGTTCGAAGCGGAACCCGAGGAGGTCTCGTATGAAAAGCATTCTCCGCGCACTTGCATTGACTGGCATTCTGGGTCTCGGCGCAGCGGGCGCGCAGGCCCAGACTCGAGTCTTCATCGGCGTTCGCCCCGCGATCGTCGCTCCCGTTCCGCCCTGCCCGGGCGTGGGCTATATCTGGGCCCCGGGCTACTACTCCGGCGCGGTCTGGTTCCCCGGCCGCTGGGTCTATCGCGGCTACGATCGTGGCGTGGTTGTGCGTGGTTTCCATCGCGATTACCGGGCCCCAATCCGCTATCGCCGCTAACTTCAGGATGAGGGCCGCGTCCCCAAAAACCGGCCCATGCGCACCCGTCGAAGCTCCCCGCTTCCGGGTGCGTTGCCGTTTCAGGCCCTCGAAACTTCCCAGCCGCATCGCCTTCCTGCCTTATCCTTAAGGGAACAAGGTTCCTGCCTTCTGCGTATCCGTTCTCGGAAACCTTTCGGAGGCTTCTATGGCCGGACTCATCGGCGTTGGAATCTACTTCCTGCCTTCGCTCGTCGCGGTCGCCCGCCACACACACAACACAACCGGCATTTTCCTCCTCAACCTCTTTCTCGGCTGGACCGGCATCGGCTGGCTGATCGCGCTCATCCTGGCCATTTGCTCCAGCCCCTGCTACTACCATCCGTACTGGTACTACCCTCCCCCGCCCCGGCGCTGGTACTAGTTTTTTTTCGGGTTGCCCGCCAGCCAGCCCACCCCTCGCGCTGAATCGATTATCCTGCTCGGTACGGAGGGGAGTCTCAGCAACATTTTGGCGCGTCTAACGTTAGTAGAGGTAGCGGACCTTCCCCCTCCTGAGGAGGAGCCGGAAGGCGGCGTCAGATCGAGAAACAACTCAGAGGGCGGTCTGACAGGAGGTTTGATTATGCGCGCTCTGCGCTATGTTTTGCTGCTTGGATTGCTGGCTGCGCCACTTGCTCTGGCGAAGCCGGCACAGGCCCAGGTCGCTGTTGGCATCGGCATCGGTCCGGTAGTCGGTTACCCGGGTTATTACGATCTGGCCGGCCCGCCACTCTGCGACTACGGCTATTACCCGTACTACCCTTATGCCTGCGCCCCGTATGGCTACTGGGGTCCTGACTGGTTCTACGGTGGCGTTTTCATCGGCGCCGGCCCGTGGTTCCGCGGCTGGTATGGCCGCCCGTGGGGTTGGGGCTACGGCCATGTCGGCTATTACGGCGGCTTTGGCCGTGGCGGGTACGCCGGCTTTGGTGGCGGCTACCGTGGTGGGTACGCTGGCGGATACCGTGGCGGTTATGCTGGCGGATTCCGCGGTGGTTACGCGGGCGGAATCGGAACTCGTAGCGCTCTCACCGGCGGCTATCGTGGCGGCGTCGGCGCTGGTGGCTACCACGGTTATGCCGGCGGTTATCACGGTTACGCCGGTGGATTCCGCGGCGGTTACTCGGGAGGATTCCACGGCGGCAGCGCTGGCAGCTTCCATGGCGGCGGTGGTGGTGGCTTCCACGGCGGTGGCGGCGGCCATGGTGGTGGACACCGGTAATCCTCAGCTTTAAGCGAAAACAGGGCCTGCTCCCCAGAGCAGGCCTTTGTGTTTTGAACACGTTCTTTCGCGTCTAAACGGGTCCCTTGCGAAAATCCCCCCTCGCCAGCGCTATCGCCATGCCGGCAATGCGCTCCGCCGCGTCTGGATGTGCGAGCGATCGCGCATTCTCTGCCATTTCACTCAGCTTCGTCGGATCCCTCAGCAAATCGCGGATCGTCCCCTGCAGTTGATCCGGCGTCAGGTCCGCCTCCAGCAGCACCCGCGCCGCTCCCGCCTGCGCCAGCACCTGCGCATTGCTGCGCTGATGATCGTCCGCCGCCTGAGGAAACGGGATCAGCACCGCCGGCTTCCCCGCGGCAGCCAACTCCGCCACTGTCGACGCCCCGCTGCGCGAAAGCACCAGGTCTGCCGCCTCAAACCGTCGCGGCATGTCGTCCAGAAATGCCTCCACCTGCCACCGATTCGCCGGAGCACCGCTCGCCTCGTAAGCATCCAGCGTCGTCTCCGCATGGCGCGCCCCCGCCTGATGCAGAATGGTCAGGCCAGGAACGGACGCGAGCAGCTGCGCCACGATCTTCGGCATCACCGCGTTCAGCGCCCGAGCTCCCTGGCTGCCGCCGAAGACCAGCAGATGCGGTGGGGCTCCAGCGGGACGTGGCGCAAGGTGAAAGAACTCCGCCCGCACCGGGATTCCCGTGATCTGCGCATGGCGAAAATACCGCGCCGCCGGCTCGAAGGCCACTGCGGCGGCTTTCACTCGAGCGCCCACCAGCCGATTCGCCAGCCCTGGAATCGCATTCGACTCGAAAGCCAGCGTTGGAATCCCCAGCAGGATCGCCGCGCCCATTACCGGACCGGAAGCGTACCCGCCCACGCCAATCACGATGCCAGGCCGGAACTTCCGCAGCAGCCGGACGCACTGTATCAATCCCATCGGCAAATCGATGAGAGTCCGCAGCCGCGTCGCCAGTGGCACGTGGTTCAGTTGCCCGACGCGAATCAGCTCCAGCCGATAACCCGCTTGCGGCACCAGTCGCGACTCGAGGCCCCGCGGTGTCCCCACAAACAGAATCTCCGCCGCATGCCGGGCTTGCAGTTCGTCGGCAATCGCCAGCGCGGGGATGATGTGTCCACCCGTGCCGCCCCCGGCAATAAGAACCCGAACCGCAGGTTGAATCGGAGATGTTGTCGTCTGATCGCCGAACGCTGAACGCTGCACCCTGGCTTCAATCCACTTCTCTGGTGATGTTCAACAGCACGCCCACCAGCGCCAGCATAATGAACAGCGACGTTCCCCCGTAGGAAACGAACGGCAGCGTGATGCCCTTCGTGGGCACCAGCGCCAGCACCACGCTGACGTTGAAGAACGCCTGGATGAGAATCGTCGCCGTGATGCCGAACGCCAGGAAGCGCGCAAATGGATCCCTGGACAGAATCGCCGCGCGCATTCCGCGCCACCCGATAAAGACGAACAGCCCCACGACAATGAGCGCGCCAATCAGTCCCAGTTCCTCGGATATGTTCGCGAAAATGTAGTCCGTGTGCGGCTCCGGCAAATAAAACAGCTTCTGCCGTCCATCCATAAAACCCACGCCGCGAAAACCACCCGAACCCACTGCGATCAGCGACTGGATGATGTGAAAGCCCTTGCCCAGCGGGTCCGACTCAGGATTCAAAAACGCCAGCATCCGGTCCCGCCGCCACTTTACGTAAAACAGCATGAAGTACAGCACCGGCGTCGCCGCAAGCGCCGCATAGCCCAGGTATTTCACGTTCATCCCGGCAAGCCACAGCATCAGCGCGGTCACGCCCGCGCACACCAGTGCGGTACCCAGGTCCGGCTCCTTCAGGATCAGGGCAATAAAAATCAGGCTTGGCAGCGCCGCCGGCAGCAGCGTTCCCCGCACGTCGTCCATCAGGTGCATCCGGTTCTGCAGAAACCACGCCAGAAACAGCACCAGTGCCGGCTTGGCGATCTCCGAGGGCTGAAACGACAGCATGCCGAACCGGATCCAGCGGTGGGTGTTGTGCGAATCGTGCATCAGAAACGCGGCCAGCAGCAGGATGATCGTCACCCCAACCACCGGAAACACCACGGTAGGCCGGTTGTACCTGCTGTACGGGACCTGCATCAGCGCCGTCATCGCCGCCAGCCCCAGCAGCGCCCATACCGCCTGGCGAACGACGAAGTAGTATGGCGAGCCAAAGCGTTCGCCGGCCATCACCGCCGAGGCACTGAAAACCATCGCCAGGCCGATCACCACCAGCACCAGCGCGGCGAAATACAGCCACTTGTCGACGCCGACTCTCTTCGCCATAAACCTCGCTTTTCGTTCCTACGACGCCGCCAGCGCGGCCAATCCTCTTCGTGATCGAAATGGTTTCATACGTCCCCTGCTCCTGAAGGCGCCGCGGATGAAACCCGCCATCGAAGCCGGGGTCCCCATCGTGCCCGTCTTTGGCGCGATGGGGTGGGAAGCGGAGCTCATACATTCGACCGAAGCACGAGACGCTGACTTGAAACCATTTCCAGCACCACTTCCTTGAATACCCGCCCCCGATGCTCGTAGTTCTCGAACTGATCGAAACTCGAACACGCCGGAGCCAGCAGCACAATCTCTCCCGGTTGCGCCGCCGCACCCGCGCGAGAGACCGCTTCTTCCAGTGTTCCCGCATTCACAATCGGCACCGAACCTTCGATATGCGTATGGATTTTCTCCGCTGCGGCGCCAATCGTGTAAACCGCTCTCACGCGCTCCAGCAGCAGCGGCCGCATCTGCCGATAATCGGAGTTCTTGTCTTTGCCGCCGAGAATCAGGTGAATCCCGCCCGGAAACGCTGCGATGGCCTTCATCGATGCGTCGACATTCGTTGCCTTCGAGTCGTTGTAGTAATCGACGCCGTTGATTTTCGCCACAAACTCCAGCCGATGCTCCACCGCACGAAAATCCATCACCGCCTTGCGAATAGCCGCGGCTTCGACGCCCGCCAACCGTGCAGAGCAGACCGCGGCCAGCACATTCTCCACGTTGTGGGCGCCTTTCAGGGGAATCTCCGCGACCTTCAGCACCGGCTCCGGCGCCGCCTGCTCCGACGCGCGATACACAATCACGCCCTCATGAACGAAGGCTCCCTGCCTCACCACCTTCGCCCTGCTGAACCAGGAGATTCGCGACTTCGCCCGTGCTGCCGCCTTCGACGCCGCATCGTCGTCGGCGTTCAGCACCAGCGCATCCTCGGGGGTTTGCTGCGCAAAAATCCGCTCCTTTGCCGCCGCATAGTTCGCAAAGGTCCCGTGACGATCCAGATGATCCGGTGTGACGTTCAAAATCACCGCAATCTGCGGATGAAACTCGTACGTCGTTTCCAGCTGGAAGCTCGACACCTCCAGCACCGACCATCCATCGTCCCGCGACGCCTCCACCAGCGCGATCACCGGCACGCCGATGTTGCCGCCCACCTGCACCGGCAGCTTGCCGGCTGAGAGAATCTCGCCGCACAGTGTTGTCGTGGTGGTCTTGCCGTTGGATCCGGTGATCGCCAGCACTTTGCCACGCAGGTAATGCGCCGCCAGCTCCAGCTCTCCGATAATCGGCAGCCCGAATTTCCGCACCTGCGTCAGCTCCGGCGTATCCACCGGAACGCCAGGGCTCACCACAATCAGATCCTGCCGCCGGAAGGTCAGCAGTCCATGGCCACCCGCCTCGACCGCGATGCCCTCCTCGATCAGCGCCGGAATCTCCTTCGCCAGCGCTTCGGCGCTGCGCACGTCGGAAACCGTCACCTGCGCGCCCTGACGCCGCAAAAACAGCGCCGCCGCCAGCCCCGACTTGCCCAGACCGACGACCAGTACCTTTTTCCCTTTGATCTCCATGCAAACTCGCGAGCGCCGGCATGCTCATTGTGTCACGCCGGCTCTACCCTTTATCGCAGCTTCAGGGTGGTGAGTGCAAAGAGTGCAAACACCAGCGCCCCGATCCAGAACCGCGCGATCACTTTCGACTCCGACCAGCCCAGCAATTCGAAGTGATGATGCAGGGGCGCCATGCGGAAGATGCGCTTACCCCCGCGCAGCTTATAGCTGCCCACCTGCAGAATCACCGACACCGCTTCAATCACGAAGATTCCGCCGATGAACGGCAACAGCAGCTCCTGCTTGATGATCACCGCCACCGTGGCAATCGCCCCGCCCAGCGCGAGCGATCCCACATCGCCCATGAAGATCTCCGCCGGATGCGCGTTGTACCAGAGGAAGCCGATGCTCGCCCCCGTCATTGCGCCGCAGAAGACCGTCACCTCGCTCACCATTGGCATGCGCTGCAGCTCCAGATAGTCGGCAAAGATCACGTGCCCGCTCACGTAGGTCAGCACCGTCAGAGCTCCAGCGGCGATGATCGTGCAGCCAATCGCCAGGCCGTCCAGCCCGTCCGTCAGGTTGACCGCGTTGCTCGAAAACACGATCACCAGCATCACAAACACAATGAACGGAAGAAACGCCAGCACGCCGAGATGGGGAATGTGCAGCAGCGCGGGAATCGAAAGCCGCGGGCGCAGAACCTTGGCGAATGGAACCATCAGCCGCGTCGAATAGCTTCCCTCGAGGTCCATCAGCACCAGCACGACGGCAATCGCTGCGGCGACCAGAAACTGATAGGTCATCTTGGCCCGCGCTGTGAGCCCCAGATTCCGCCGGTGGATCACCTTAATGTAGTCGTCGGCGAATCCGATGGCCCCGAAAGCCGCGGTGGAAAACATCGCCAGCCAGATATAGGGATTCGATAAATCTGCCCACAGAAACGTCGGCAGCAGAATCGCGATGCAGATCAGCACGCCGCCCATGGTCGGCGTCCCCGCCTTCTTCTGGTGCGCCTTCGGTCCCTCCTCGCGGATGTACTGGCCGATCTGAAACTCACGCAGCTTTTCGATAACAAAAGGCCCGATGATCAGCGTGATCAGCAGTGCCGTAAGCGAGGCAAAGGCTGTCCGAAAAGTCAGATACCGGAAGATGCGGAACGGCTTGAAGTAGAGAAAAAGCTTCTGATAAAGCAGCCAGTAAAGCAAACTTCCTCCGGCAAACCTGGTGGATTTTCCCGCTTATCTTACCGCGCCCCCCGTTCGGAGCCGCCTTCTTTTTCCTGTTCCTTCAGTACATCCAGCGCCCGCTCCAGCCGCACTCCGCGCGAACCCTTCAGCAAAACAGCGTCACCCGGCGCCAGGTGCTGTCCGAGCCACTCCCCGGCCGCCTCCGGCGTCTCCAGAAAAAGCGCCTCGACCCCGGCTTCTCGCGCCGCGTCCACAATGTGAAGCGCATTCCCCCGCACGCCCACCACTATATTGATACGCGCCTGAGCCGCCGCCTTCCCGCAACCCGCGTGCAGCGCGGCCGCCTCCGGCCCCAGTTCCAGCATCTCCCCTGCCACCAGGATCCGTCGCTGCGCCGGTACACTGGCCAGCATCGCGATCATCGCCTTCAGCGCCTCGGGATTTGAGTTGTAGCTGTCATTAACGATGGTCGCTCCCCGAATGCCCAGTACCTGCCCGCGTTTCTCGTCCGGACGCAGATCTTCCAGCGCCGCACAGCATTCCGGCAGCGGAATCCCCGCCTCCACCCCGACGGCGATCGCCGCCAGAGCATTCGTGGCATTGTGCTCTCCGGGCAGGCGCAGATGCAGCTCGCACAACTGCTCTCCGGCGCGCACCCGCATTCTCAAACCCTCCGCGCCCAGCGCCTGCACGTTCTCCACGTGCGGATCGGCGCACGGCCCTCGCCCGTAATAGACCACTTTCCCTTCGAAGTCCCGCCCGAACTGCGATACATACGCATCGTCGCAGTTCAAAAAGGCCACTCCATGCCTCGGCAGCGAAGCCACCAGCTCATATTTGGCGCGCGCCACCCCGGCGATCCCATCCGCAAAACCCTCCGTGTGCGCATGGCCCACGTTGGTCACTACGCCCCAGTCTGGCGCGGCGATCCGGCACAGGGCCGCAATTTCGCCGGTGGCCGACATGCCCATCTCCACCACGGCAACATCGTGCTCCGGCTCCAGCCGCAGCAACTGCAGCGGCAGGCCGTAGCCGTTGTTCAGATTCCCCTGCGATTTCAGTACCCTGAATCGCGTGCCAAGTACCGCGGCAACAGCTTCCTTGGTCGTCGTCTTTCCTGCCGAACCGGTAATCGCGACCAGGCGTTTGCTCCAGTGTCTTCGCACCGCGGCTGCCAGCCGCTGCAGCGCGGCCAGCGGATCATCGGTCGCCAGCAACGGATGTGGCATCGCCGTCTCGGGCAAACCCGCAACGCTGTCGCGCGCAACCACCGCCGCGCACGCGCCTCGCTCCAGCGCAGCAGCAACAAAATCGTGCCCGTCGAACCGCTCTCCTCGAATCGCAAAAAACAGATCCCCGGGCTCGAGCGTGCGCGAATCGATGGAATAACCGGTCGCCGTGATCGATTCATCGCGTCCAACGATGTCCGCCGCCGACCAGCGTGCGATCTGCGCCAGCGTAAGCTTCATGCGCGTGCTCCCGCCAATGTTCGGATAGCCGCCGCCGCGACTTCGGCATCGTCAAACGGAATCGCCCCGTGGCGCAGCACCTGCTCCTTTTCGTGACCCTTGCCCGCGATCAGGACAATGTCTCCCGGTCGAGCCGCTTCCATCGCAAGACCAATCGCCCGCGCCCGATCCGGCTCGGCAACAAACTTCGTCCCCGTCGCCAGCAGTCCCGGTAAAGCGTCCTGCATGATCGCCTCCGGATCCTCGCTCCGCGGATTGTCCGACGTGAGCACCACAAAATCGCTGCCCTCGCCCGCAGCGCGCCCCATCTTCGGGCGCTTTGCCCGATCGCGATCGCCACCGCAACCAAACACCGTGATCACGCGTCCGGATTTCCCGGCACCGGGGTCCCCGGCACGCCGCTTCTGCGTGCTGGGGTGGTCGACAAACTCTCTCGCCAGCGTCGTCAGGTTCCGCAGCGCATCGTCGGTGTGCGCGTAATCGACCACCACCGTGAACGGCTGCCCCGCATCCACTGTCTGGAACCGCCCTGGCACACAAGCCAGCGACGCCGCGCCCTCGGCAATCTGCTCCAGGGTCAGTCCCCGCGCGCGGGCTGCGGCCGCTGCAGCCAGCAGGTTGTAGAGATTCACCCTCCCCGTCAATCGCGTCCGCACCTCAACTTCTCCGTGCGGCGCCACCAGGAGAAAGCTCATCCCCGCCGCGCCCATCTGTGCGTCCTCAGCGCGAAATTCCCCCGCACCCAGCCCGTAGGCACGAATCTCCGCCCCGGCTTGCCGCGCAATCGCCGCCAGCTCCACCCCATGCGCGTCATCAATATTGATAACGGCCACTCGCGGCGGCACGCCCAGCGCGCCGTCGAACAGCGCCCGCTTCGCCGCGAAGTAGTGCTCCATCGTGCCGTGATAATCCAGATGATCCTGTGTGAGGTTTGTGAAGATCGCCACATCGAATGCCAGCCCGTAGACCCTTCCCTGCGCCAGCGCGTGCGATGAAACCTCCATCACTGCCTCCGTGGCGCCGGCATCCAGGCCCTTTCGCATCAGCGCCAGCAGGTCCCGTGACTCCGGCGTGGTGTGCGGAGCTGGCCGCACCGCTCCCGCTACGTGATTCTCGATGGTTCCCACCAGCACCGTCTTCCGTCCAGCCGCGTTCAGCATCGCCTCCAGCAGAAACGCCGTCGTCGTCTTGCCGTTGGTCCCGGTCACGCCGCACAACGCCACGCTCCGCTCAGGATGTCCAAAAAAATTCGCCGCGATCACCGCCATCGCGCGCCGTCCGCCTCCCGCCGGAACCTCGGCCACGGCAATTTCGGGATGGCGCCTCGCTGTATCCACAAACACCGCGGCGGAGTCGGTGACCACCGCCGCCGCGCCCTGCTCAATTGCCTTCCCGATGAAGCGATTGCCGTCTGTGGTCTCGCCCTGCATCGCCAGAAACAGCGAGCCCGGCCCAACCCGGCGGGAGTCATACTCGACCCCGCGAATCGCGGGTCCGACCTCCGCGTTTGGCCCGGCGCGCCGCACCACTTCGGCCCCGCTCAGCAGTTCCTCAAAGCGCATGACAAGCTGATTGTAAGCGCCGTTGCCTCACCACGATCTTGCAGAGCGCCGCCGGCCAGCGTCTACTGCGCGAAGCGCACCACAATCTCCGTGCCGGCGGGCACCATCGTGCCAGCAGCGGGAGCCTGATCGCGCGCGATGCCCGATCCGACCACTTGTACGCCCAGCCCAACTCCGCTCGCCTGCACCACTACTTCCCGCACCGGCTTCCCCACAAACAACGGCACGGCCACCCGCTGATTCGCGATCGCCACCGACCCATTCCGCACCGGCGCCGAGGCTATAGGCAGCGGCGGTGAGCCCCCTGCCACACTCGGCTGGCCCGTCCCCGGCTCCGACCTCTGAGTACTGCCCGGCTCCGCGCCGCTGGGTTCTGCTCTCCGGGACCTGAGCTCTGCGGAATCCGCCGAGCTGTTCAACGGATTCCGCAAGGGATCATCCGCCGGCAGATGATTCACTTCCGCAAACAGCGACTCCAGATCCTCCGCGTGCCCCTGCGGCGCTTCCTCGACCACCGGTGCGTTGTTCTTCGCCGTCAGCTTCTCCGGCTTCAGATCCTGATCGTGCGGCACGCCCAGGTATTCCAGAATCTGCTGCGCAAGGTCATGGAACAGCGGCGCGCTGGCCGCGGTGCCATAATGCGAACCCTTTGTCGGAGAATCCATAACGACCACGATCGTCACGGCCGGATCGTTCACCGGGGCGAATCCCACAAACGACGCAATGAATTTGGTTTTCGAATAGGTGTGCGTTCTCGGATCGATCTTCTGCGCGGTGCCCGTCTTCCCGCCCGCACTATAACCGTCCAGCTGCGCGGGACGGCCGGTGCCATAAAGCACCTCGCCTTCCATCATTTTGCGCATCTCCGCCGACGTCATCTCCGAGATCACCCGATGCGCCCCCGGCGGCAGCGGATTCGGCAGTTCCTCGTCCGGACGAAAGGCCGCCGCCTTCAGGTTCCCGCTGGCTCTGGTCTTTTCTGTACCTTCCAGCACTACGTGCGGCGGTAGATATACGCCGCCGTTCGCGATCGACGAGACCATCGTCACCAGCTGGATCGGCGTCACCGCGATCTCCTGCCCCATCGGGATCGATCCGATCGTCGTCGGCTGCCACCGCGACGGCGGTTTTACCAGACCCCGTGTCTCGCCCGGCAGTTCGATGCCCGACCGCTCCCCAAATCCATAACCGTGGATGTACTTATAGAAGCGCTCCGGCCCCATCCGCATCCCCAGCTTGATGGCGGCCACATTGCTTGATACCGCCAGCGCCTCCGAGACAGGTATCACGCCGTAGTGCTCGCCAGGCGCGTCGTGTATGGTTCTCCCCGCCACCACAATTGTTCCGCCCTGGCAGTCCACCGTGCTGTCGGGGGTGGCTACGCCCTCCTCCAGAGCCGCGGAATAGGTCACCAGCTTGAACGTCGAACCCGGCTCGTACACATCGCTCACCGCATGATCCTTCAACAGCGCCGGATCGGTGTGCCGAAAATCGTTCGGGTTAAACGTCGGCCGGATGGCCAGCCCCAGAATCTGTCCCGTGTGCGGATCCTGCACCACCACCGTGCCATCCGCCGCACCCGTACGCTCCATATTCCGATCCAGCGCCTGTTCGGCCATGAACTGGATGTTCGCGTCGATGGTGAGCAACACATTCTCGCCCGGCTGTGGATCCCGCTCCTCGCTGTCCAGCACATGCCGCCGCGCGTCGATCGCCGTCA
>JASHPM010000161.1 GCA_030038115.1 Acidobacteriaceae bacterium
TCTGCCACGCGCTCACTGAGCGTCAGCAACTGCCGGACGCGATCGTCCAGAAGCTCACCCCGCGCCGCCGCGCCCGAGAACAACGTCACCGAACCGCGTTTCATGTCCTCGCGCACGTCCTGCAGATCGTCTCCCAGCTGCAGCACCACACCCCACTCAAACGAAACGCGGCTTTCCTCCTCGCTCAGCCAGCCGCGTGCCAGGCATCCGTCCGCCAGCACCGAGCTCCCGCCTTTTGCGCAGCTCACCCGCAGCAACTCCTCTTCCTGGCAGGCGCTCCTCACCTGCGCGATGCTGTGCTCCTGCGCGCGATGAATCGCCAGCAGGCAGTCGAAGACGTCGGGATAACGCGACCGCGGATACTGGCTCTCAATCAGTTCCACCAGCGCCCACAGCGCAGCTTCCCGCTCATCGGCCGCCCGGATCGTCTCTCCGCGCAGCCGTTCCCGAAAACGCCGGCTGAATTGCAGCTTCGCCTCGGCGGTCACTTCTTCGCCATCCAGATAATTGTCGCTGTAGGGATACAGCATGCTGTACCCCAGAATCGACGGCGTCAGCCGCACCGGCAAGCCGAACAGCGGCTGCAACCCGCACGCCGTCCACGCATTCCTGGCCGCCTGAATAATGTCGGCCATGCTCAGGCTCGCATCGAAACGCCGCGCCCATCGCGCCAGCTGCGTCCCCGCCGGCAGAAAGTCCCGCGTCAGCAGTTCAATAGCCTCGTCGTCCAGACCGAGAGCCGTCGCCGAAAATCGCGCGAACGCCGCCGTCACCCTGTCCTGCACCGCGCGCCGTCCTGCCGCGCTCCGATTCCCGCGCGCCCGCTTCAACTCCAGCTCCACCGCCTGCTGCGCTTCGTCGTATGCCTGCTCCCGCTTCCGCTGCTCCTCGACGCAGTACCGCGGTCCATCCGGCATCCGCTCACTGCGGCAGCCGTGCCACACCTCGACGGTCGCCGCAACCTGCGCCTCCACCCACGCCCAGCTGTAAAGTTGGTTCATCCTGCCAGGGTCTACGAAAAGCGCCACCCAACGGTTCCTCGCCGGGCCCGAATCCGGCTCCCGGGATCGGTTATTCTTCCAGAGGCGTTCTCAATGTTTGCAGGAGGAACTGGAGGCGCGGGTCGGAATCGAACCGACGCATAAAGGTTTTGCAGACCTCTCCCTTACCACTTGGGTACCGCGCCCCGAACAAAAAATCTTACGCCAGAACAGAACCACCGGCCAGCGCAGACCTGCAGCCGCGCCCGTCAGCACGTCTGGCACTATTGAAAGTGGTGGATTGCTGGAGCGGGAGACGGGACTTGAACCCGCGACCCTCGCCTTGGCAAGGCGATGCTCTACCACTGAGCTACTCCCGCTTGGTTCCTCCTGAGTATACCAAGCCCCGCTGAAGCCCGGTCAATGCGCAGCTTCCGGATAATCAACCCGCACCGCCACAATCTCATACGGCCGGAAATGCACCGTCACACGATCGCCAGCAACCGGCAGCGCCGTTCCCTCCGGCTTCTCCATCAGGTTCGTCTCCATCGCGCCCGTTGCGCCCGGCGGAACCCGCAGCGTAGCGCTCCCGCCTTTGCCCGCCCACTCATAAAAGTGGAAGATCAGCGCGTGGCTGTCTTCCGCTTTCTTCATCGCCGTCAGTACCACGTCTTCCGGCGTGATGCCGACAAACGAATGCTCCGCTGGCACCGATCCGGTGTGCGCCTCCACCTGCATCGCCTTCAGGTGGTAATTGAAATCGTATCCGTGGCGCACCGTCATCGCCTGCTTCCAGTCGCCCGCGTGCGGATACAGCGCGTAGCTGAAATGATGATGGCCCCGGTCCGCATTCGGATCCGGCCACACCGGTGAGCGCAGCAGCGTTAGCCGCAGCAGGTTGCCTACGCCGTCGTATCCATACTTGGATTCGTTGATCAGGCTGAAGCCATGTTGCGCATTGCCCAGGTCCGCCCAGCGTAGTGCGCCCACTTCAAACTGCGCCTTCTCCCAGCTGTTGTTCCTGGTCGTCGGCCGCTGGATCGTCCCGTAATCAATCTCATACGTCGCGAACGGACTCGTCGCCGACAGCGCGAACGCCGCCTTCAGCAGTACGTGCGTCTCGTGCCAGTCGATGTCGTTCGTCACCACAACCTCATCCGACCCCTCCTCCAGCACGATGTCCTGCACGAATTTCGAATTCTGCCAGTGGCGCGTCACTCGAATCGCCGCCCGCATGGGCCCGCGCTCCACCACCTCCACCGAATCCGCGTCCGTCAGCAGCGCCGGCGGCCGATCCAGCGTGCCCGGATCGATGTTCCATGCGTCGTAATCCTTCGGCGTGTCCTTGAACGCCTGCAGTTCGTTCCCGCACGTTCCCTTGGCCAGCGTTTCAAACCCAGCCTTCTTGTCGTACAGCTCGCTAATGCATCCCGTAGTCGGATCCACCACCACCCGCAGCGCCGCGTTTTCGAGCGTCGTCCCGTTCACCTTCAGATCGCTCGCGAACGGCTTCTTCCCAGGCACGACCCGCAGCACCTCGTATCCCATCGATGGCACGTCCCGCGCGTCCACCAGCAGATGAAACGTGTTCGTCGCCGCGTCCTTCGACAGCACTTCCGAGGGCAACACCGTCCCGTGCGCGTCCAGAACCGACACATCCGCCGTCGGCCCCGGCATCTGTACACCGACCGTTACATTTCCCGACCGCGTCCAGGCCAGCGGATTGAAAACCAGCACCGGCACGCCCTGCGCCGCGCGCGTATCGATGCGCGCAGCGATCGTCTTCAGCGCCTTCGCTGAAATCTCGTTCGTCGACCAGCGCACCGCGTCGTAGTCCTTCTGCGCGTCCTGGTAGATCACCCCGATCCCCGATCCCGCCGCCAGATCGTGAAACTGATTGAACGTAATCTTCTTCCAGTCTTCGGTCAGCGCATCGCCTGGATACTCATTCCCGTCCAGCCATGCCAGCGACGCATACTTTTCCGCGTTCAGCGCCCACTCCGAGCTTCCCCGCATATTGCGCTTGTGATTCGCCTGCGTTGTGAACACTCCGCGGTGATATTCGAAGTACAGCTCGCTCTTCCACGTCGGAATATCGATCGCTCCCTCAACCGGCGGCGGCTCATGGTAGCCCTGCGCGATGCTGCGGTAATCCCATTCCGGCGATTGCGGCGCCAGCTCCTTCTCCACCGTCGAGAACCAGCTCTGCGCCGTGCCGAACTGCATCTTCGGCACAATCTTGTCGCTCTGCATCCAGTGCACGCCCTCATCCAGCATGGCGCGCGTCGGACCGCCGCCGTGATCGCCCACGCCGAACAGGTCCATCATCTCCGTCATGCCCGGCGCATAGGTGCGCGCCTGCGCCAGATCCACCGACAGCCTCACCGGATTCAGATTCGTGTTCGCATAATCGTGCGGGAAATACGTCAGCACCTTGCTCCCGTCCGGCGATTCCCACCAGAACAGCTTGAACGGCAGCTGATTCGTGTCGTTCCAGGCCATCTTCTGCGTCACGAAATAATCGATGCCCGACTTCTTGTAGATCTGCGGCAGCTGCCAGTTGTACCCGAACGAATCCGGATTCCACCCGATCCGCACATCCACGCCGTAATGCTGTTGGTACCACCGCTTCCCGATCAATATTGAGCGCGCTGTCGATTCGCCGTCCGGCATGTTCAGGTCCGGCTCCACCCACATTCCGCCCACCACTTCCCAGCGCCCTTCCTTGATCCGCCTTTTAATCTGCGCGTCAATATCAGGATAATCCCGCGCCATCCAGTCGTTGTACGCTGCGGCCGACTGCGTGTATGTATAGGTCGGATACTCGTTCATCAACTGCAGCGCGGTCGAAAACGTGTTCTTCACCGTGTCCACGGTTTCTGTCCATGGCCACAGCCACGCCGCGTCGATGTGCGAGTTGCCGGTCAGATGGAACGTAGCCTGTTCCATCATCGGCTGCAGCGCTTCCATGGTGGTCTGCGCGTCGCGCAGCGAAGCATCGAACTGCATCTGGTCCGCATTGTCCAGTGCCTTCAGATCCACTTCTCCGATCGCCTTGTCCAGTGTCGCCTGATCCGTCGTCACATCCTTCGAAAGACTGGGAATCAGCACTGTCGCCGACAGGAACTCCTCGCCGATATCCTGCGGGCTGGGACGATCCGCCGAGAACGCAATCGTCATCGGGCTGCCCGTGAAATGCTTCTGATCCACCGTCGCCATCAGTTTCACGGCGATCAGCACACGGTCGCCCGGCCGCGCGTGATCGAACAGCACAATAGGCTCCAGATCGTCGCCCATCGCCACCCGCCGTCCGTTGAAATACACGATCTGCGGCAGCGGCCCGTTCACCCACGCTTCAAAACGAAACCAGATGCGCGTGCCCGTCAGGTCGTACCCGTCGAGATTCTTTGGCACTTCCACCCATTGCCGGAACCACAGCGCCTGCTCGGGATACGTGGAGTCCGGCTTCGCCACCGGCCACCCGGAGTCATCGATCGTGGGATCCTCGCCGTGCGCCAGATCGCCCACGTGATACCGCCATATCCCCGCTGGCAAATGGCTCAGGTTCTCCAGCCGCGCAATCGTGCCGCGTTCGGACTCAGGCAGTCGCTTCTCGATGTTGAGGCTCTGTTGAAGAAACTGCGCATGCACGACGCCGGAAAACAGCAAGGCGCCTGCCGAAATTCGTAACCAATGCCTGAACACAAGCGACCCTCGGATCATCTTTCTGCGCTTCCGCCGATGCACCGGCCCAGCCGTTGAGGATAACACTTTGCAACCTCGGGCGCTGGGGCGCCGTCGCTTCCCGGCTCCGCTGGCAGCGGTACAATTCGCCCCGTATCCGTGATCGCGGTTTGCTGCCGCCTGATTGCTCAAAAGGAGCCCACCCTTGAAGCGCTTCGCACTCCCCATTCTCGCCTCCGTTTTGATCCCCTTATGCCACGCGCAGCAGCAATACACCCGCGGCATCGGCATCTATCCCGGCGATCCCGGCCAATACACCGGCCCCACCCTCGCTGTCGACGCGAGCACCTACCGCAACCTCGCCCTCCATCGCCCTGCGTATCAATCCAGCGCGTACGACTACAACCTCACCGCGCAACTCATCACCGATGGCATTCGTGAGCAATCTCTCCCGCCCTGGATCGTCACTTCCACCTCGAGCAGCGGCGTCCTCAACAAGCAGCAGCGCGAAGTCTTCCTCGACGGCAACATCACCTCCTCCATCGACGTCACCGGCGACCATCCCTGGGTCGAATTCGACCTCCAGGGCGGCGGAGAACCCCCCGATATCGACCGCATCGACCTCTGGCTCCGCCGCATGAATGGCTCGCTCCCTGCCACCGGCTGGACCTACATCGTCTCCGCCTCCGACGACCAGACCAGCTGGAAAGAAATCGGCCGCTCCACCGGTACGGATTGGCCCAGCATGCATTTCTCCGGTCCCAGCTTCATGCAGTCCATCCCCTTCACCGCGCCTGTGCGCTACCGCGACTACCGCGTACAATTTTCCGCCGATGGCGTCAAAACCTGGGGAGTCGCCGAACTCGCCACCTTCGACCAGGGCAGGGAAGTCCAAGTCGCCGGTCCACAACACTTCTTCAGCGCGTGGATGAGTGAGTTGCCGTCAGCGGGCAGCGGCCCGGAGTGGGTCTATGTCGATCTCGGCGCGCCCTGCACCTTCGACCGGGTCGTCCTCGAATGGATTCGCCGCGCCGCCGAAGGCTCGATTCAGGTATCGGACGACGCTACAAATTGGCAGACCGTCCAGCCGCTCCCCTCGAGCAGCGCCAATCTCACCGACGACCTCCACCTCCCGCAACCCGCGCATGGGCGCTACGTGCGCGTCCTGATGACCAAACCCGGCCAGCCCGGGGATCCTTACATCCTCAGCGAGCTCGAAGTCTACGGCCGCGGCGGACCCGTTGCCGCGCCCCACTCCGCAGCCACGCCAGCATCTGACGGCTCCCTCCCGCTCACCGGTGGCGCATGGCGTCTCCAGCGCGCCTCCCTCGTCTCCGCCGCCGGCGAACAAATCGCCCAGCCCGGCTTCTCCGCCGCGGACTGGATGATCGCCACTGTCCCCGGCACCATCCTCACCAGCTACCTCAACGATGAAGCCATCGCCAACCCCGACTTCGGCGACAACCAGTACGCCGTCTCTGATTCCTTCTTCTGCGCGGACTTCTGGTACCGCGACGAATTCGTCGCCCCCACGCCCGCGCAACCCAACGGCCACGTCTGGCTCAATTTCGACGGTATCAACTGGAAAGCCGAGATCTACCTCAACGGCGCCCACATCGGACGCATCGATGGCGGCATGATGCGCGGGCGTTTCGATGTCACCACCCTCATTCATCCCGGCGCCACTAACGCCCTCGCTGTCCGCATCCTCGCCAACGCCAACCCTGGCAGCACCAAAGATAAAGCCGGCCGCACCGTCAACGGCGGCGCGCTCGGCCGCGACAACCCCACCTTCCACGCCGCCGCCGGATGGGACTGGATCTCCACCATCCGCGGCCGCGACGACGGCATCTGGAACAACGTCTCCGTCACCACCACCGGCCCCGTCACCCTCTCATCCCCGCTCGTCTCCACCACTCTCCCGCTCCCCGACACCACGCACGCCGACATCATCGTCGGGGCCACGCTCCACAACCACGACACCCAGCCCATCTCCGGTACGCTGCGCGTCACCTTCGGCGATATCCAGGCCGAGCTCCACGTTTCGCTCGCCGCCTCCGAATCCAAAACCGTCCGTCTCGACCCTTCAACCTGTCCCGCGCTCCACCTCACCAATCCAAAACTCTGGTGGCCCGTCGGCTATGGCGACCCCAACCTTTATCCCGTCACCATCGCCTTCGTCTCCAATGGCGCAACCTCCGACTCGAAATCCTTCCAGGTCGGCGTCCGCCAGTTCACGTACTCCGAAGACGGGGGCGTCCTGCGCATGTGGATCAACGGCCGCCGCTTCATCGCCCGCGGCGGCAACTGGGGCTTCTCCGAATCGATGCTTCGCTACCGCGCCCGAGAATACGAAACCGCGATGCGCTACCACCGCGATCTCCACTTCGACATGATCCGGAACTGGGTCGGCATGACCGACGACGAGGCCTTCTACGACGCGGCTGACCGCTACGGCATCGTCATCTGGCAGGATTTCTGGCTCGCCAATCCCTGGGACGGCCCCGACCCCGATGACAACGACCTCTTCCTTGCCAACGCGAAGGACTATCTCCTCCGCATCCGCAACCACGCCTCACTCGGCCTCTTCTGCGGACGCAATGAAGGCTTTCCGCCCCAGCCGATTGACGACGGCCTGCGCTCCCTCGTCGCCAGCCTCGAGCCCAACTCCCACTACATCTCGAGCTCGGCCGATGGGCCCGTGAGCGGCCACGGCCCTTACCGCGTCGAGCCGCTCCGCTACTATTTCGACCACGCGCCGACGAAATTCCACTCAGAAATGGGCGCGCCCAACGTCCCCGAAATGACAACCCTCCGCCGCACCATGCCCGAATCTGCAATGTGGCCGCAGGGCTATCAGTGGCCCCTCCACGACTATTTCATCCGCAGCATGTTTCCCGAATTCCATTTCCCGCCCAGCGAAATCGATGCCGAATACGGCGGCGCTGCCAACATTTCCGACTGGCTCGAGCTCGCGCAGTTCGTCGACTACAACGCTTACCGCGGCATGTATGAAGGCCAAAGCAGGAACCGGCTCGGCCTCCTCATCTGGATGAGCCACCCCGCCTGGCCCTCACTGCTCTGGCAAACCTACGACTACTTCTTCGACACTGACGCCGGCTACTACGGCGCGAAAAAAGGCGCCGAGCCGCTCCACATCCAGTGGAACGCCGCCACCGACGCCGTCGAGGTCGTGAATGACAGCGCCGGCGATCAAACCGCCCTCACCGCGCATGCCGAAATTCTCAACCTCGACGGCTCCCTGCAATGGGAAAAATCCGCAACCCTCGACAGCCGCGAAGACTCAACCGCCACGCCCATCCAGCTCGAATACCCCGCCGGCCTTTCGAAGACGCACTTCATCCGCCTCACCCTTTCGCAGAACGGCAAAGTTGTCTCGTCGAATTTCTACCTCCGCGGCCTCATCGAGAACGATTACACCGGCATCCGCACTCTGCCCAGCGTTAACGTCTCCATGAAGAGCCACATCAGGCGCCACGGCGACGAGTGGTTCATCGCCGCCGACCTGCATAACACGTCGAAATCGCCCGCACTGCTCGTCCGCGTCAAAGTTGTCCGCGAAAAAACCGGCGACCTCATCGTCCCGGCCCTTTACGACGACAACTACATCGCCCTCATGCCCGGCGAGCGCCGCACCATCCACATCCAGCTCGAAAACGCCGACACCCGTGGCGAGCACCCTCGCCTCGCTCTCTACGGATTCAACCTCGCCAGCAGCGGCCACCACTGGACCCCGGCCGCAACCACACCCGCCGCGCAACAACCCGGCTCTCCGGATTAGCTTCGAGCGTTCGGCAAGCCGGTGTTGCGGACGCCCGAAGCTGCCTTTTCCCCAAAAGGAGCTGCCTTTTTCAAGAATGAAGCTGCCCCTTTCCCCCAAAAAGGCTGCCTTTTCCAAAAATGAAGCTTCCTTTTCCAAAAATGAAGCTGCCTTTTCCAAAAAAAGCAGCCGCCTTTAATGAAGCCGCTTTTTCCAAAGAAGCGTTTTTCAATGAAGCTGCCTTTTCCAAAAAAAAGCAGCCGCCTTTTAATGACGCCGCCTTTTCCAAAGAAGCCTTTTTCAATGAAGCTGCCTTTTCCAAAAAAAAGGAACCGCCCCCAAGCAGGTCCCTGCCAGGTTCACCCCACAGCAAGAAGCGGACTCCACAAATGATCTCGCGGTCAACCCACAAGACTCAGTCTGCCACTCCGAAGTACTCCTCACTGTCCCATTTTGGAAAAACTCCATCCCGAACGTGACTTTAGGGAGCTTTGAAAGGGTCGCAGGCTGGCTATTCACGTCGTTACCCCGAAGCGGTCTCCGGCTTACAGCCGCCCTGTATCCTCTGTGCCCTCAGTGGTGGAGCGGCGCCCTACTGCACCTTCACCGTCGTGCTCAACGGCAAATTCGCCGAAGAATCCCCCACCATCAGACTCACCGGCTCCGCTTCCACGCGCATCTCCCCAGCCTTCTCATCCCAGTACGCCAAACGCGACGCCGCCAGCGGAATCTCCACCGTCTTCGTCTGCCCCTCATCGACCGTCACCCGCTCGAATCCTTCAAGCTCCTCGCGTGGCCGCTCTACTTTCGAGCGCAAATGCTTCACATACAGCTGCACCACCTCATCGCCTGCACGGCTGCCCGTATTCGTCACTTCCACGGATACAGTTACTGTCCCATCTTTCGCCACTTCGGCCGAACTCGTCCGCAAATTGCCAAGCTTGAACGTCGTGTAGCTCAGCCCAAATCCAAACGGATACAGCGGCTCACCCTTGAAGTACATATAGGTGTATCCATCGCGGATGTTGTAATCCATACTCGGCGGCAGCTGATCCAGCGACTTCGGCCACGTCTCCACCAGGTGCCCGCCCGGGTTGTACTCCCCAAACAGCACCTTCCCGAGCGCCGTCCCCTCATCCTGCGACGCGTGCGTCATGTGCAGAATCGCCGGCACATGCTCCTCACTCCGGTTGATCGCGAACGGAAAGCTCGAAACCAGGATCATCACCGTTTTCGGATTCACGGCGAACACCTGCCGCACCAGCTGTTCCTGCGCCAGATCGATGCTCTGCCGGTCGCGCCCTTCGCGCCCGTCGCTGGGCACGGTGCAGGGAAGTGTCCCGCCCCCATCCGGCGTGTTCACCCAGTCATGCGCCATGTCCGGCCCACACGTCGGATCGTTGCCCACCACCACCACCGCGACATCGGAATGCCGCGCCGCATTCACGGCAGCGTTCCCCAGTTCGTCCGCCGCGTAGTTCACCTTCACATCCGGCCCAACCTCAGCCTTGATCCCATCCAGCGGCGTCACCTTATAAGGTGGCGTCCCGCCGTACCAGTCCCAGTGCACCGAATCCGCCAGCGGCCCGATCACCGCAATCGATTTGATCGCCGTCTTATCCAGTGGCAGCAGATTCTTCTCGTTCTTCAGCAGAACCACCGACTCCAGCGCGATCTTCCGCGAAACGTCCCGATCCCTGTCCGTATTCCACGGCTCCGGCTCATCCTTGATCTTCGTGTACGGCACCATCTCCGGCGGATCCAGCAACCCCAGCTTGATCGCAATTCGGAATTTGTAACGGAGAACCGCATCAATATCCGCCTCCGTCAGCGAACCGTCCTTCAATGCCGCTTTTGTCTCCTCCGCATACCGGTCCAGGAACTGATTGATCCCGTTTTTAATGCACGCCACCACCGCCGCTTCCTGATTCGGATAAATGTGTCGTGGATTCACCAGCTCCGTCACTGCTCCGCCGTCGGTCGACAGCACATCCACGCCCCATTTGTCCCGCACGATGCTCTTCAGAATCGGGTTCACCGCCATCGGCGTCCCATTCCACCCGTTGTACGAGGCCATCACCGCTTTCGCGCCACCCTGCAGAAATGCCATGCGGAAGGGAACCGAGTAGTACTCCCAGAACAGCCGCTCGTCGAAATCCGACGACGAGCGATCCCGCTGGTTCTCATTCTCGTTCGCCAGAAAATGCTTCAGCAGCGGCGACGCCTGCCAGTACTTCGCATCGTCGCCCTCCAAACCCTTGCTGAACGCGACCGCCATCGTCCCATTGAAGAACGGATCTTCTCCATAAACCTCTTCGCTCCGCCCCCAACGCGGATCGCGCGCCAGGTCCGACTGCGGCCCCCACAGCATCAGAATCTGCCGGTCGTATTTCGCCGTCTGCGTGATAAACCGCGCTTCATACCCCTCCACGCCGCCCGCCTGCCGCACCATCTCCGGATCCCACGTCTCTCCCATCCC
>JASHPM010000015.1 GCA_030038115.1 Acidobacteriaceae bacterium
TGGGATGGCTGGATGACGCGCAGTTACTGGTCCGATTGTGTCATCAATATTGCCGGATTCATCCCGTTCGGCTTCTTCTTCGCTCTTTGGTTTTCACTGTCGCCGACAGTTGCGAGGCCGCGGATGACGGCGTTGCTTCTCGGGGCCGCGATCAGCCTCACCATCGAGACCCTGCAGTATTTTCTTCCCACGCGGGACTCCAGCATGACCGATCTGCTCAACAATACGATCGGTACTGCCCTCGGCGTGGGTTTCTGCAGCCCTGCCTGGATCCGGAAACGAACCGCCCCGCTTTTCGCGGCAGGAGACATCGGTCAGGCGCACAACGGCGCTGCACAGCCGGGTCGGCCAAACTGAATGTGCATCGGGCCTGCGCTCTGAATCCATGATTGGGGCCGCCGCGATGTCGGCATAACTTATGATGAATAAATCCGGCGGTGTCGTTGAATTCGAACCGTTATCGTTGGCGTCGGACGGGCCCGAGCAGGGTGGGCACGTCGTCGTTGAAACGTTCCCCTGCGAAGAGGAACTCAGTCCCTTCTCCATGCCCATAATCGACACGAGGGATCCCAAACCGCGCGTGAGCTCAAGGATCAGGCGAAGAATCCTTCACGTGTATCTCGCGCAGGCGGGCCGCGTGTGGAAGAATCTCTCCCCGTCTGTTCGCACCTGGTCTGTATCGCGCGCCTGGGGCCGCCATCTGGACCGGCTGGTTCGTCTCAACGCCGATCGCAAGCAGTATTTCGCCACCTTCTTTCTCCGCAACCGGGCCGAGCTGGAGATGCTGCGGCGTCTCGCCGATCGGAAGCCACATGGCGCTCGTTTCGATATGACGGTGCTGGCCTGCAGCAAGGGCGCCGAGGTGTACTCCATGGCGTGGGCCATCCGTTCCGCGCGCCCCGACCTGCGGCTCAACCTGCACGCGGTGGACATCTCCCAGGAGATCGTGGACTTCGCCGCGCGCGGCGTTTACTCGCTCAGCGGCTCCGACGCCATGGCTTCGGAGAACGAAGAGGCTGCTAAGAGAAAAGGCGATGTCAGCTGGAATACCTCGCGGGATCAGAATGCGTCGATGTTCGAACGCGTCTCCTCCCAGGAAATCGACGCGATGTTCGAGGTGAATGGCAATCAGGCCGCCATCAAGCCCTGGCTGCGGCAGGGAATCACCTGGATGTGCGGCGACGCCGGCGATCCCGGATTGGTGGCCGGTATCGGCCTGCAGGATGTCGTCGTTGCCAATCGTTTCCTCTGCCACATGGAACCCCCCGGTGCGCAAAGCTGCCTGCGCAACATCGCGCGGCTCGTCAAGCCCGGCGGGTATCTGTTTGTCACCGGCATCGACCTCGACGTGCGCACGAAAGTCGCTGTCGAGGAAGCCTGGAGCCCGGTTCAGGACCTGGCCCGCGAGATTCACGAGGGCGACACCTCGATCTTGGCTGGCTGGCCGCTCAATTACTGGGGCCTCGAACCGTTCGACGAGCGCAGACCCGACGCGCAGGTTCGATACGCTTCGGTCTTCCGCCTGGGTGAGCCCGCGGTCCAGTCTCCTGAGCCGGCCGGCTCGGAACGGTCCGGGAGGTAGCCAGCCCGATGCGGTTCACGCAGACAGCCATCGCGGGCGTTTGGGTGATTGATCCGGACTTCCGCGGCGACGAGCGCGGGCGTTTCTTTCGCGCGTGGTGTTCGCGCGAATTTGCCGAGCAGGGCATCGAGTTTCTGCCGCTCCAGGCGAATATGGGATTCAGCGCCCTCAGGGGCACGCTGCGCGGCCTGCATTACCAGGTCGAGCCCGCGCTGGAAGCCAAGCTGGTGCGCTGCACCCGGGGAGCCATGTTCGACGTGGCGCTCGATGTGCGGCCCGCCTCCGCCACGTACGGCCAGTGGTTCGGCGTCCAGTTGACCGAGGAGAACGGGCGCATGCTCTATGTGCCGGAGCATTGCGCGCACGGCTACCAGACTCTCGAGGATGGCACCGAGATGCACTACATGACTTCTCAGGTTTACACTCCCAGCGCTTGCCGCGGGGTGCGCTTTGACGATCCGGCATTTCGAATTCAATGGCCCCTGCCCGCAACGGCGGTTTCCGACCAGGACCGAAACTGGCCGCTCGTCGGCTCTGCCAATACCCGGCAAAACATGGAAGCGGTTTTGACCGGGCAAAAACCCGAAAAAGTTTAGTTGTGGCATCAAATCCCCAGTTGGCCATTGCAATGGAACAACAGAATCGGAAACCACGCGTCCTTCTGTTCTCACAACGAAACGCCGCCAAACGGCTCCCGTTTCGCTGCGCGCATTTCGAATTCGAAGACGTCATCGCCGAGGTTGATTCAGCCGAACTCTTCGCGCCCCGCTTCGATCAGTCCACCCGCCGCCATCATTACGCCAAGCAGATTGCCTACCATACCCCGCTCGTTCTCAATCCGGGAATGGAGCGAAAGAACTTCGATACCTACGATCTGTTCGTGGCCGTCTGCGGCGATCCCACGGACGTGCTCCGCATCAATGCCATCGGCAACTGGAGAGAGCGCTGCAGAAAAGCCGTCATGGTGATCGATGAGCTGTGGGTCACGCAGATGCCGAAGTACGGCAACTACCTGCGCATGCTGAAGCAGTTCGATCTGGTCTGCCTGTACTACAGCCAGAGCCCCGAGCCCCTCAATCAGCGCATCGGCCCCAGGAGCATGTACCTGCCCCCGGCGGTCGATGCCATCCGCTTCTGTCCGTACCCCAATCCGCCCGAACGTGTCGTCGATGTCTACAGCATCGGACGCCGAGGAGCCGTCACCCATCAGTCGCTGCTCAAACTGGCTGCCGATCACGGGCTTTATTACATCTACGACACCACTTCCGCCGATCAGGTTCTGGACCCGACCGATCACCGCGAACTCTACGCGAACACCCTGAAGAGGAGCCGCTATTTCATCGTGAACCCGGGGCTCATCGATCGGCCGGATATACGTGGCAACCAGATCGAAATTGGCTACCGGTATTTTGACGGCGTCGCGGCCGGCGCGATCAATGTCGGCGAGCGGCCCAACAACGAAGTGTTCGACCAGCTCTTCGACTGGCCCGATCCCATGATCGACTTTCCCTATAACTCAGCGGAATTCGACAAAGTCATCGCCGCGATTCAGAAGGATCCTGAAAAAGAAGATCGCATGCGGCGCACCAATGT
Source organism: Acidobacteriaceae bacterium (assembly GCA_030038115.1). Taxonomy (GTDB): domain Bacteria; phylum Acidobacteriota; class Terriglobia; order Terriglobales; family Acidobacteriaceae; genus Palsa-343. Next base: position 3,176 of record JASHPM010000015.1, read on the forward strand.
CCGGCAGTCGTTATTGCGGCACGACTGGGTGTATCGCTGGGAAATGATCCTCAAGGCCCTGGACATGGAGCCGCTGCCCCAGATCGCCGAAAGAAAAACTCGGCTCCGTAACCTTGCCGGCCTTGCTCTCCAGACGCACCCAACGCAGACAAACACGAGCAGCGAATCTTCGCCGCAGCCGGTTCCAACCCTGAACCACTGATGTCCCAGGACGCCGTCAGCAAGCCCAAATTGCAAGAGTAGTTATTCCTGCCCGTTCTTCTCGGATCATGGATTCAAAGCAGAAACAAGCCAATATTGCCATCGTGCATCACACCGGCGGCGGCAATCTCGGTGACGACGCCATCATGGACGTCGTCATCCGCAATATCCTGCTGCGCTGGCCCGATGCCAAAATTACGGCTCTCTCTATGAATCCTGGCGACACCGGGAAGCGCCATGGAATCCCGTCCTATCCGATTCGCAGACATACCTGGAGTATTGGTTATAAATCCGGTGGAAACCAAACGGCAGGGACCAAACATGGGTTGAGTAACTGGCTGGCCACGACCAGGAACCCGGTGGTTCGCCTTCCCAGAAATATCTTCCGCGAGCTGGCGTTTCTCGTCACCTCGTTTCGCAGGGTCAGGCCGTTCGACATACTCATCGTCAGCGGAGGCGGTCAGCTCACGGAGCGAAGCGGCCCGTGGGGTTTTCCCTGGGCGATCCTGATCTGGGTGCTGATGGCGAAAATCGCGGGCGTCCGGCGCATTTTTTTGAACGTGGGCGCGGGGCCGCTGCGGCATCCCCTGAGCAAATTCTTCGTTCGCCGCTCGCTCTACGCTGCGAACTATGTTTCCTTCCGGGACACGCCATCGCAGGCGCTCGCGCGACAAATAGGATTTAGAGGCAAAAGCCAGGTCTTTCCTGACAACGCCTATAGCCTCGAAGTCAACCTGCCAAAGATATCCGCGGACACAAGGCATCGCCCGGTGATCGGTCTGGCTCCCATGCCCTGGCCGTTTTGCGATCCGCGGGAGTACGCATCGGAGAACCTTCAGGCTCTCTACGACGACTACATTGCTAAGTTTGCGTCTTTCGCTGCATCGCTGGTCCGCTATTCCTGTTCGCTGGAGCTGTTTGGCAGTGACGCCGGCGCCGATCCTGCGGCAATCGAAGATTTGCGCCGGGTCCTGCGGGAGAAACACAACATCGATACGCCGCCCTATGAACCGATCGACTCGGTCGACCAGCTACTGGTCAGAATGGCGGCCATGGACTACGTTGTCACCTGCCGCTTCCACGGCGTTGTGCTGGCGCATATTCTCAACAGACCGGTTCTGGCCATCTCGCATCACCCGAAAGTGGCCGACCTGATGGCAGCGCTGGGCCTCGCGCAATATTGCGCCGACATCCGCACCTTCGATCCCGATCGGCTGGCAGATACTTTTGTTTCTCTGGTCGACCACACCAGCGAGGTCAGGACGAGCATGGACGCGAGCCTCGCCGCCTACAGAGCCCAGGCAACGGCGCAGTTCGATAAGTTATTCCCGCCGGTTCGCAGGGAGGTTCGACCGGCGCAGATTCCTGCCTCCCACGGTTCCGCCATTGCGGGCCGGGGCCGTGCGTGAAATCTATAGGTCAGGCCCGGCTCTCAGGCGCGCTGGCAAAAGCGGATCGAATTCAGTCCAGGCGGATAGGTTCTGTCGTTCAGCTGAAAGCTCAGCAAGATCGTGACTGCTGATTAAACGAAGGAGTAACACGATGAAAGTCGTTCTGTTCTGCGGTGGAATGGGTCTGCGCATCCGCGACGCGGAGAATGTTCCGAAACCGCTTGTGCAGATTGGGTACCGGCCCGTGCTCTGGCACGTGATGAAGTACTATGCTCACTACGGCCACAAGGATTTCATCCTTTGCCTGGGCTATGGCGCCGACGCCATCAAGCGCTACTTCCTCGATTACAGCGAATGTGCGTCGAACGATTTCGTCCTCTCCCAGGGCGGCCGCAAGGTTGAGCTGTTCAACAGCGATATCCACGACTGGCGCATCACCTTCGCCGACACGGGCATCAACTCCAACATCGGCCAGCGGCTCAAGGCCGTCGAACGCTATCTCGATGGCGAAGAAGAATTCCTCGCGAACTACAGTGACGGTCTTACCGATCTGCCCCTTCCGCAGCAGCTCGATCACTTTCACCGCAACAGGAAGATCGCCAGCTTCCTGTGTGTTCTGCCCAACCTCAGTTATCACGTCGTCTCCACCGAGCCGGGCAGCAGCCTGGTAACCGGCGTCCACGCCATCACGAACGGGTCGGTGCGCATCAACGGCGGTTACTTCGTCTTCAAAAGAGAAATCTTCAATTACATCGAAGAAGGCGAGGAGCTGGTCATCGAGCCATTCCAGCGGCTCATCGACGAAAAGCAGTTGCTCGGCTACACCTACGATGGCTTCTGGGCCGGCATGGACACCTTTAAAGATCGCCAGTCGCTGGAGAGCCTGTGGGGCAGCGGCAACGCTCCCTGGCACGTGTGGAAAGACAACGGCAACGGTTCCGAAGAGATGAAACCCGCCGCTCCCGTCCCGGTGGCGGAGTTTCTCGACCGTCGCAGCGCCGTAGGCAATGGAATCACCGGGTCCCGCAAACCTGTTCGTAACTGACTTCGGCCCGCGCCCTGAATTCCCCTGAAAACAGAGAATCATCATCGGCCCGCGCAGGCCGAATGACTGGAGAGATGCAATGAGTGTGGATACTGCCTTGCAGAAGCTGGAAGCATCGGGTAGCCCGATTCGCGTCGGCATGGTGGGTGCCGGCGCCACGGGCCGAGCCATCGCGCTGCAACTGGGAACGCCGGTTCCGGGCATGCGGCTGGTGGCGATTTGCAACCGCACGCCGGAACACGCGGAGAGGGCATTCCGCGAGGCGGGTTTTCCGGGCTGTGCACTCGTCGATTCTCCGCGTGAGGCCGAAGATCACATCGCGCGCGGCGTGCCTGTCCTCACCACCAACCCGGCGGTCCTGACCTCGTGCGGCGCGATCGACGTAATCCTCGAAGTCACCGGTACCGTCGAAGCCGCGGCCGGCGTCGTGCTCGACGCCTTCCGCCACCGCAAGCACGTCGTCCTGGTCAACGCTGAGCTGGATTCGCTGGTTGGCCCCATCCTCAAAGTCAAGGCCGATGAGGCCGGCGTCGTGCTCACCCACACCGACGGAGATGAACCCGGCGTCGCGATGACGCTGCTGCGCTACCTGCGTACACTTGGACTGAAGATCGTCGCGGCCGGCAACATTAAAGGCATGGTCGACTACTATCGCAACCCGGAGACGCAGCGCGCTTTTGCCGAGAAGAACGATCAGGATGTCCGCAAGGTCACTTCGTTCGCCGATTCCACAAAGCTCTCCATGGAAGCCACCGTTCTTGCCAACGCCACCGGATTCAAAGTCGGCCGCCGCGGCATGTTCGGTCCGCCGTGCAACTATGTGCGTGAGGTTGCAAATCTGCTGCCTGAGAAAGAAATGCTCGAGACCGGTCTCGTCGACTATGCGCTCGGCGCGGCTCCGCACACCGGCGCCTTCGTGATCATCCACGAAACATCGCCGCTGAAAAAAGCCCAGCTGGCCTACTACAAGCTTGGCGACGGACCCTTCTACGTCTTCTACACGCCATTCCATCTGCCGCACCTGCAGATCGCATCCACCATCGGCCGCGCCGTCATCGATCGCGATGCGACGGTCGCGCCCCTCGGCGGTCCGGTTTGCGAGGTCGTGAGCGTCGCCAAGCGCGACCTGAAGGCAGGTGAGCGTCTCGATGGCATCGGGGGCTTCTGCATCTACGGGCTGATCGACAATGCGGAATCGGCTCGCGGCATGAAGGCCCTGCCCATTGGGCTCTCCGAAGGTTGCGTGCTGCGGCGCAGCCTGCCCAGGGATTCCGTTATCAGCTTCGACGATGTCGAGGCAGCCCCGCAGGGCATCGCCGGAACGCTGTGGCAGGAACAGAACGCTCGCTGGCCCCTCGCCAGGAAACCTCAGGGCGAATCCTCGCTCCACCCTGAAATTGTCGCGGGAGTGCGATGAACGTCAACCGCTCCTTCTGGAAGGGCCGGCGGGTTTTTCTCACCGGGCATACGGGCTTCAAAGGCAGCTGGTTGTCACTCTGGCTGAACACGCTGGGCGCCGACGTCACCGGCTACGCGCTCGATCCTCCCACGCAGCCCAGTCTTTTCGAGCAGGCGCGCGTGGCGGGTAAACTGCGCTCGCTGCGTGGCGACATTCGCGACTTCGCGCAGCTCAAAAACGCGATGGCCGAGTGCCGTCCCGAAGTCGTTCTTCATCTCGCCGCGCAGTCGGTCGTTAAAACCGGCTACGAAGACCCCATCGGCAACTACGCTACGAACGTCATGGGCACCGTGCACGTGCTGGAGGCCGTGCGCCAGCTGAAGCAACCCTGCGCATTCGTCAACGTCACCAGCGACAAGTGTTACGAGAACCGCGAGTGGATCTGGGGCTATCGTGAAAATGAGCCCATGGGCGGCCACGATCCCTACTCCAACTCCAAGGGCTGTGCTGAACTCGTCACCAGCGCTTATCGCGATTCCTTTTTCCTGCCCGAGACGATCGCCGAACACGGCGTCGCACTCGGCAGCGCGCGCGCCGGCAATGCCATCGGCGGCGGCGACTGGACCAGCCATCAGCTCATCCCCGACCTGATGCGCGCCTTCCTCGACGGCCAGCCTTGTCTCATCCGCAACCCGTCCGCCTGGCGTCCGTGGCAATTTGTCCTCGAGCCGCTGCGTGGATACCTGATGCTCGCCGAACGGCTCGCAGAAGATGGACCGCGCTTTGCCTCCGGATGGAACTTCGGCCCGGTCGACTCCGATGTCCAGCCGGTTTCCTGGATCGCCGACGAGTTGGTTCGCCTGTGGGGCGGCGCCGCTTCGTGGGCCCTTGATTCCGGTGCTCATCCCCATGAAGCCCACGCGCTCAAACTCGACGCTTCGAAAGCCGCCGCCGGCCTCCACTGGCGCCCGGTGCTCTCGCTCAGGCAGGCTTTGGCATGGATCGCCGAATGGTACAAAGGCTTTCAGGCGGGGTCCGACCTGCAGCAGCTCACCCTAAAGCAAATCGAACAGTATGAGGCTCTCGCGCAGAGCGCATGCTGATCGGGCATTCCCCAAAAGTGCCTCCTGAGTGTTACTCAGGAATTTCCTCTGATCCCTACTGAGGGATAGCGCAGAACACTTGATCTGGAGAGAATTTTCTTAATGCCTACGCCCAATATCGTCGTCCTTGGAACCGGCATGGCTGGCTTCGGCGCCGCTTACCGGCTGCATCAGGAAGGGATTGCCCCCGTCATGTACGACAAAAACTCGTACTACGGCGGCCACACCATGTCGTTCCGCTACGAGAGCGGCTTCCTTTTTGATGTCGGCCCCCACATCTCTTTCACCAAGGACACGCGCATC
>JASHPM010000162.1 GCA_030038115.1 Acidobacteriaceae bacterium
GTTGTCGCTGGGAACCTGGACGGTGACGGTGCTGCCCGGGGTCCCGGTGGCGTCGGGCACCTCTTCAAAGGTGCCCTTCTGCGCGGGCTGTTCGGTGGTGGGCGGGGCGGTGCCGTTCTGGATGGCGGCATTGACGGTGGGCGCGGTCGCGGGCGCCGGCACGCCGGTGACGGGCTGCCCGGTGATTGCCTGTTTCCACGAGGTCGCACTCTCAGCCACCACCTCGGGCGCGAGGACCGGAGGCGGGCTGTTCAGAGAAGGCTCGCCGACGCGCGCGGCTTTGACGGTGTTGGGGCCACGACCGAGGAGCTGGACGGCCCGATTGCCCAGCCTGAAGCTGACGCGGCTGTCTTCCTCAGCCTGGCTCTCGGCAAGCGCCTGGGGACTGGGATCGGGAACACGCTTGCCCATGGCGATAAGGCGATCCTTGGCGTCTTCGACGTGCGGCGCCAGAGGATAGCGCGTGACGACGCGGGACCAGGAGGCGGCAGCGAGGTTATCGTAGTGACGAACCAGCGCGGCTTTGGCTTTGGCCGGGATTTTCGCGCGCGACATGACCTGGGCTTCGTTCGCGTAGGCATCGCCGATGGTGATGAGAGCCTGATCGTTGTGGCTGAAGAGCGGGTAGGTATCGGCGACGGTCTGCAGGCGGGCTATGGCGGCGGCCCATTGTTCACGGGAGGCATAGAATTCGCCGATTTCGAACTGGCGCTGCCCGAGCACTTCCTGGACCTCGCGGAGACGCTGCTTGGCGCGCGGAATCAGAGGCGAGTCAGGGAACTGCTCCAGCATGGTGCGGTATTCCTGCTCGGCGTGGACGGCATTCTGCGGATCGCGGTCCGGCTTTTCCATCTGCTGGAAATAGATATCGCCGACCTTCATCTGGGCCTCGGCGGCCTCCGGGGTGTTGGGGAAGAAGGTGATGAAGTCCTTGTATTCGGATTCGGCCTGGGTAAGGGCGGCGGAACCGCCTTCCTTGAACCAGGTGTCGCCGACGGCGAGCTTGGCGCGCATCTCGAATTCGGAATCGGGATAGGTATTGAGCAGGGTCTGCAGGTCGAGGCGAGCCACGTCGTACTTGCCGTGCTTCATGGCGACCATCGCCTTGTCGAAGAGCTCCTTGTCGGGCTGTTTGGAGTTGACGTTCACCAGGGGATTGGCGGTGAGGTCGACATTTTTCTTTTTCTTCTGTTTTTTGGCGAAGGCGTAAGGGGAGGAAAACGCGATCGCCATGCCCAGACAAACTGCCGATATACGAATGACCAGCCGATTCATAACACCTCATGATCGCAGACGCTCCCCGTCGATCAGTGCCGGCTGGGGATGGTCTGCGATGACCCCAAGCCGGGTATGAAGAAATTCTACGCGGCGGCGATCCGGGCTGCCCGCTGCGCTGCTTCGAGCAGGCTGCGCGCGTCCCGCTCCGCGTGGCCCTCGCCGAAGACCGCGTTGCCGGCGACGAGAAGCTCGGCTCCCGCTTCGACGATGCTGGCGACGGTGTCGTGAGCGACGCCACCGTCAACCTCAATCCTATAACTGAGACCCAGCTCGCGTCGAAGTTCTTTGAGGCGGCGAATCTTGTTGAGGGAGTAAGGGATGAACTGCTGGCCGCCAAAGCCGGGGTTGACGCTCATCACGAGCACGTGGTGGACCATGCCGAGGACGGGGATGAGCAGGTCGACTTCGGTGTGGGGATTGACGACGACGGCGGGCTGCATGCCGTGGTGGGCGATGAACTGGAGGGTGCGATGCAGATGGCGGCAGGCTTCGTAGTGGACGCTGACCCAGTTGGCTCCGGCGTCGGCGAAAGCGGGGATGAACTCGTCGGGGTTCTCGATCATCAGGTGGCAATCGAGGGGCAGTTTGGTGTGCCTGCGGAGCGACTGGACGATGGGCGGACCGACGGTGATGTTGGGGACGAAGTGGCCGTCCATAACGTCAACGTGGATGACGGAGCCACCACCGCGCTCAGCTGCGGCGATTTCGTCGGCCAGGCGGGCAAAATCCGCGGAAAGGATGGATGGAACCAATTCCACCATTACAGGGAACAGGGTACAGGGTGCAGGGAGCAGGGTAAAGAGCAGGAAGCGCGAAGCAGGAAGCAGGAAGGTGGAAGCGGGAAGGTGGAAGCGGGAAGCGGGAAGCCGGAAGCGGGAAGCCGGAAGCAGGAAGCCGGAAGCAGGTGGGCCTACGCCCTTGGGGGGTCAACTTTTCAGCGAAGTACTTTGCTTGCCGGTAAGTGCCGAAATTTTTTGAGGGCTTCAAACGGGAACTACGGGGAAACAGGGTAGTTCCGAGAGGCTCCAAAGGCGGGTGGAGTGGGTTTTCCACGCCTCGGCGCCGGAAAGACGGTAGTTGTTTGAGGCCGTCAAAACCGGGATTCCGTGAGCGAGGGACGGTTCGCCCAAGCTGCGTGGGCTCGGATCTTCTCAAAGAGCGAGGATTGCGCGGGCCTGAGCCCGAAGTACAGCGTTCAGCGTTCAGCGATCAGCGATCAGCGATCAGCGTTCAGACAAAACCATGGTCCATCAGGCCGCTGCCGATGCCGGAAAAGCTCGAAAAAGGAAAAGCTCTGTTCAGCGTTTTGCGCGGGACAGAGCTTTCCCTCTTCTCAGGCTAGCTTGTGGCGGGATCAGGTTCAAGGAGAATCGGAGGGGCGGACGGTACGAGGGTAATGGGGCCAAGGCCTGTTCATTTTGTGGCGTTTGCGGCCCTGATACGAAGGCAGGTCTCCCGACGCTTCTTTTTCGGTGACTTCGGTTGGAGCACAGGGCGCAAAGAGGACACCGGCCAATAGCTTCCTGTAGTTTCCGTATGGCTGACAATACGGCAACCAGCCCGCATTAAGACTTTCGCGATTGCTGCTGTGTGGGGCGGCATTTCCGGAAATTACGACATGGCTAACTTCGAGGCACGCATGTTGTCATTAGCGCCCCTCCTAGTCAGGAAGGCAATTGGATATTCCCGGTGTTCCTCAGCTGTAACCCCGCGACGATTCAGTTGCCAGACGGCTCCATTTGCAGCCATCCTGCTGGCGATAGAATGGCGACACCTCCTCCAGAGTGGGTGAGCGAATGGCCCTGAAAGCCGGAACGCGGCTGGGCCCCTACGAAATCGTCGCGCTGCTGGGCGCGGGCGGCATGGGCGAGGTATACCGCGCCCGCGACACGCGCCTCGACCGCACGGTTGCCATCAAGGTTCTGCTGGGCAACCTTTCGTTTGATCCACAGCGCCGTGACCGATTTCAGCGTGAAGCGAAAACGATCTCGGGCCTCTCGCATCCCAATATCTGCGCCTTGTATGACGTTGGCGAGCAGGAGGGCACGCACTACCTCGTTCTCGAATACCTCGAAGGGCAATCGCTGGCCGACAAGCTGCGCAAGGGACCGCTGCCCATTGCCGAGGCGCTGAAGATCGGCGCCGAGCTTGCCGGCGGACTGGGCGCTGCCCACCGCCGCGGTATTGTGCATCGCGACCTCAAGCCCGCCAATGTGATGCTCACTAACTCCGGTGCCAAGCTGCTGGACTTCGGACTCGCCAAGCCGGCGCACTCGGTCACCGCCTCCGCTCCCGGTGATGCTCCGACCATCCCCAAGGCGCTAACTGAGGAAGGCGTCATTCTGGGGACATTCCAGTACATGGCGCCAGAGCAGATCGAAGGTAAAGAAGCGGATCCGCGCAGCGACATCTTTGCTCTCGGCCTGGTGCTTTACGAAATGGTGACTGGCCAGGAGGCGTTTCACGGAAGCTCGCGAGCCAGTCTGATCGGCGCCATTATGCATGCCGAGCCTGCCCCGATTTCGCAACTGCAACCGGTCGCGCCCCTGGCCCTGGAACACCTGGTGCAGTCCTGCCTGGCGAAGGACCCTGAGCAACGTATCCAATCGGCACACGATGTGCTGGTGGAACTGAAATGGATCGCGTCCACGGAGTCGAAAACCGGTGCGAGTACCTGGATGCCAGCCCGAAAGAAACACTTGCCAATCGCGTGGTCCGTTGCGGCGATCCTGGGCGTCGCCATCGGCTTCCTGGTCGGCTGGCTGTGGTTGAGAAAGCCCCCGCAAGCGCCGGCCCTGCGGGCTGTGTACCCTCCTCCGGTTGGACACACCTTTGCGATGCAGGACAGCGACAATCCTGGGGCAGCCGTCTCTCCCGATGGGAGCAGGATTGCGTTTGAGTGCGGGGACGAAACGTTCGGAAACAGATCTCTATGGCTATTCGATTTGTCGACCGGTTCATCGCAGGCCTTACCGGGCACCGAAAATGGTAAGAACCCGTTCTGGTCGCCCGATTCCAGGTCGGTGGGGTTTATACAAGCGGGCAAGCTCAGGCGGATGGATCTGGATGGCAAAGTGCTCACGACGATTGTGGAGATTCCAGGCGACGCACTTTTTATCAATGCGATCTGGAGTCCCAAGGGAATCATCCTGGTGGCCGCCAACAACAAGATCTTTGCCGTCCCGTCTGCCGGTGGTGAGTTGGCGACGGTGTTGAATGACACGGCTTCACAATTGGATGTTGTCGGCCAATTCCTCCCCGACGGGCACCGCTTTTTCGCCTATCGAAGTGTTCAGGGCCGCACTGGACTCTACGTTCTGGACCTGAAGTCGGCCGAGCAGAAGTTCCTGCCCCTGGGCCCCGATACCCGCTGGGTCTATCTGGTGCCGGGTTATCTCCTGTTCCATCGCGGAGGTGCCCTGCTCGCACAGCGCTTTGATGCGCGCAGCCTGGAATTGGCGGGGGAGCCATCCACGGTGTCACCCAACATCTACGCCGGCCCAGACTTTACAGCCAGCGGCAATGGGGTGTTGCAGTTCTTCACTGGGGGCGATTTGAGCTGGAAGATGGGCTGGTGGTCGCGTGATGGCAAATGGATCGCTGCCGTGCCGCTCCCTGCCGATACGTCACCAGATCCCGGCACGTCAACTCCCCGCCTCTCGCCGGACGGCACCAGTGCAGCCGTCTCGTTGGTCGGCGCAGAGCGGACCGAGGAGTGGGTGCTCAACCTAAGTCGTGGCACGTGGACGCGGCTGACGTTCGGTGAAAACTACGCCTTTCACTCGACATGGTCGCCGGATAGCCGCCAGGTAGCTTTCTGCCTGACCAGCGATGGAAGCAATTGGGACTTAGCGGCGAAAAGCGTCAGCGGGTTGGGAGAACAGAAGATCCTGCTGGCGAGGCCATCCCTGCACACGCCCACTGACTGGTCGCGGGATGGGAGATATTTGATCTACGACGAACTGTATACCAGCCAGAAGTACCATGTGGGATATCTCGACTTCACCTCAGGGAAAACCAGGACGCTGTTCAATACCCAGTTCGACGCATACAACGGTCGTATCTCTCCCGATGGGCATTGGCTGGCATACGTTAGCAACGAGTCAGGCCAATACGAGGTGTACGCCGTCTCCTTTCCCGAACCGACCGTGAGGGCGCTCATTTCAACTCGCGGCGGCTACCAACCGGCGTGGTCGCGGGACGGCCGCGAACTCTACTACGTTGCACCAGACAAGACGCTGATGTCGGTTCCGATCAGCGCAAGCGGGTCGGAGATGCGCGCGGGAACACCGGTCGCGCTGTTTAAGACCGGTTTGACATGCCTGTCATCATGCTTGACGAGTTTTGACGTCAGTCCCGACGGGAAACGCTTTCTGATGGTCACGGCCGACCAGCAAAAACCGCCCGAGATGACGGTCATCAGCAACTGGACGGCGCTGTTGAAGAAGTGAGGCGAAGGCCCCGAACCTACCGGATGACCAGCCTACCGGGCGTTTGGAGCGAATTGAGGCAGAAAAGCAACCGCGGATCCTTCCGCCTCGCGAAGCTCAGCGTCAGGATGACAAGCGCGGGTAGGGTTCGAGACCGGCGACCGATTCGACCTTCCAGGCTGTAGAGTCGGCGACCCGGAAGTTTCGCGCGGCGCAAGCACAAAACAAAAGCGGGTCCCTCGCTGCACCTACCCGTCTGCGATGGGGCCCCAAAGCGCTCCGCTCGAGGTGACAAATCATGTTTGCAGGTGATGGGTGACATTTCGAGCCAGGGAGACTCTCGGAACGGCAACCGCGGATCCTTCCGCCTCGCGATGCGAGTCGTCAGGATGACAAGCGCGGGTATGGTTCGAGACCGGCGACCGATTCGACTGTCCAACCCCGGGATGGGGCACACGAATTCCGATCAGGTGGCGGCGGGGAGTTCGTGAGGGGCGTGGCCGGTGGTGGTGAGGACGATGACGGCGGCGATGATGAGCGCTCCGCCAAGGTAGGCGCCGGGACCGAGGTGTTCGCCGAGAACCGCGACGCCGAGGATGGTGCCGAGGGCGGGTTCGATGTTGAGGAAGACGCCGGCGCGCGAAGCGGGAACGCGGTGGATGCCCCAGTTCCAGAGGAGCGTGGCGGCAGCGGTGCAGAGCAGGCCGCTGGCGGCGACGGCGAACCAGACATGCCAGCCGAGTCCGCGGACGGGCGGGAGTCCGTCGCGGAGGAGGACCCAGGGAAAGAGCATGGCGGAGCCGGTGAGGAGGGTCCAGGAGGTGACGGCCATGGGCGAGCGTCCCAGCACCATGAGGCGCTGGTTGATGAGGACCCAGCCGAGGGCGATGATGAGCGCGAGGACGACGAGGAGATCGCCAGCGATGTTGCCGCCGCCGATGCCGCCGTGGCCGGCGCTGAGGACGATGAGGACGATGCCGGCAGTGGAGGCGAAGAGGGCGAGCCACCCTTTGAGGTCGAGACGCTCGTGGGCGAAGAGGTGCGCGCCGACGGCGAGGATGACGGGCATGGTGCCGACCATGAGGGCGGCGTGGCTGACGGTGGTGAGTTTGAGGCCCTGGAACTGAACGATGAACTGAACCGGTACACCGAGGAAAGCGCCGATGAGGAGCAGGCGCCATTCGCGAGCGGAAAAGCGCGGGGCTTCAACGATGGGGAGCAGGCCGAGGCACGCGAAGATGAAGCGATAGAGGACGTAGTGGCCGACGCCGAGGCGCGTAAAGGCGATTTTGCCGAAGAAGAAGCCGGTGCCCCAGAAGCATCCGGCAATCGCGCAGGCGATATAGCCGAAGCGGCGGGCGATGGCGCGGCGGCGATGGGTGGGGGATGAGTCCGCGTGGTCTTCTTTCAGCAAGGAGGGCATTCCGTCATTGGATGAACGATGAGAACGATGGTCGCACGGATGGGTGCGGATTTCGCTATGCCGTAACCCTTCAAACCGATGACCTGTGCGGAGAGCTGTCAGACCGGGGATGGCGGCGCAACTTCAAGGAGAGCGCGCCAGGAATCGCCGAGGAAGAGGCGAATAGCGGCGACGCCGACGGCACCGGACTGAAGGCAGGCGGCGGCGTTTTTCTCGGTGACGCCACCGAGGGCGAGGACGGGAATGGGCTTCGCGAGGTCGACAGCGGCGCGGAGGGCGACCAGTCCCTGGCCGCGCGACATACCCTGCTCGGTGACTTTTTCAAAGACGGGAGAGAAGAGCAGGAGCGAAGCACCGGCGGCCTGGCGGATTTCTTCCGGCGAATGGCAGGCAGCACTGACGATGGGTTCGCGGCCCGCGCGCGCATAGGCCTGCTGCGCGGCGCGGACGGCAGCGGGTCCGGCGTTGGCGTGGAGGTGGACGCCGTCGGCTCCGGCATCGAGGGCGACCTGAGCGGGACCATTGACGAGGACGCGGGTGGGCTTCTTCGCAGCGCGGACGGCTTCGACGACGCGGGCGGCGAGCGGCTGAAGCTCGGTGAGGGGGAGATCTTTTTCGCGAACCTGGATGGTATCGACGCCGCCGAGGGCCCATTCCGCAGCGAGAGCAACGAGACGATCGCGCCTGTTGCTCTCGTCACCCGGGAGCAGGCGGCGGCTGGTGATGGCGTAGAGGAGCATCTAACCTTTAGTGTAAGAGTGTATTCACAGAGCGTGTTGTCTCTGGATTGTAAGATGGGCACGAAATGCGCTGGCTGGCTTTGCAGCGCGGGGCTTAGCTGACGCATGGCGCAATACGAATTGCTGGTGATCGGTTCGGGCCCTTCCGGGCAGCGCGCGGCGGTATCCGCGGTGAAGAAGGGCAAGCATGTGGCGCTCGTGGAGATGCGGAGCGTGGTGGGCGGCGTGTGCATCAACACGGGGACGATTCCCAGCAAGACGATGCGCGAAGCGGTGCTGCATCTTTCGGGGTACAACTACCGCTCGATTTACGGGATGAATTACCGGGTGAAGGAAAAGATCACGATGGCCGATCTGGCCTTCCGGGTGCAGCACGTGATCAAAACCGAGATTGACGTGACGGAAGCGCAGCTTTCGCGCAACGGGGTGGAAGTCTTCAACGGCGTGGCGCGGTTCGAGGATCCCCATCGTGTGCGCGTGGATGGGCCGCGCGGGACGAATACGTACGAAGCGGAGAACATCATCATCGCGGTGGGGACGAGGCCGGCTTCATCGCCCAAGGTGCCGGTGAACGGAAAGACGATCGTCAACAGCGATCAGGTGCTGGAGATGATCGATCTGCCGAAGAGCCTGATTGTGGTGGGCGGCGGCGTGATCGGAGTGGAGTACACCTGCATGTTTGCGGTGCTGGGGGTGCGGGTAACGCTGATCGAGAAGCGGCCGCGGCTGCTGGAATTTGCGGATCAGGAGATTATCGAGGCGCTCAGTTATCACCTGCGCGACGCGCGGGTGACCATGCGGCTGGGCGAAGAAGTGGAGAGCGTGGAGCAGCTGGCGGATGGGGCGGTGGTGGCCAATCTTGAAAGCAAAAAAAAGATTTCGGGCGATGCGCTGCTGTATGCGGTGGGGCGGCAGGGCAACATCGACGATCTGAACCTGGCGGCAGCGGGCGTGGAGGCGGACAGTCGCGGGCGGATTCCGGTGGACAAGGATTTCCGGACGAAGGCGCCGCATATTTTTGCGGTGGGCGACGTGATCGGCTTCCCGGCGCTGGCCTCGGTTTCAATGGAGCAGGGACGGATTGCGGCGGCGCGGGCGTTTGGCGACGAGCATGTTCAGTCGAACCCGAGTTTTTATCCATATGGGATTTACACGATTCCGGAAATTTCGTTTATCGGGAAAACGGAGGAACAGCTGACGGAGGAGGACGTGCCGTACGAGGTGGGCGTGGCGTACTATCGGGAAATTGCGCGCGGGCAGATTCGCGGCGACACGACGGGGCGGCTGAAGCTGATCTTCCATCGGGAAACACACCAGGTGCTGGGCGTACACATCATCGGCGAGGGCGCGGCGGAGCTGGTTCACATTGGGCAGGCGGTGATGTCGCTCGGCGGCAAGGTCGATTACTTCATCGACACGGTATTCAACTACCCCACCCTGGCCGAGTGCTACAAGGCCGCCGCGTTTAACGGCATCAACCGGCTGGCCCGCTTCGAGGGATAGAGAATCGGGGTAGCGGCGGAGGGTCCTATGTCGAAGACGGTGGGCGCGGTGCTGACGACGCGGGTGGTCGCGGGATTCATCGAAGATCACAAGCTGCGGGGCGGGCTGAGGGAATTTCCGAAAAACATCGACGACACGAATGGGCTGATCGAGGTGCCGGCGGAAAGCCTCTGCGAAATTATTTGCGACGCGATCGCGGCGCTGATCCCCAAAGGCTCGACGATTGATGCGGCGGGCGTGGCGCTGCCTGGATATGTGCATCAGGGAGCGATGCTGGACGCGCCGAATCTGCCGCAATTAAAGGGCGCGCAGGTTTGCAGCAGCATGAGTGGCGGGCTGAAGAAACGCGGGATCGAGACGAAGCTGGCGGTGTTCAACGATGCGGATGCGGTCGCGGCTGGAATTGCGGCGACGCGCGGACAGCTCGATCGGCAGGTGCGGGTGTGGACGATCGGGAATGGGATTGGGTTTGGGCGGTATCCATATACAGAAGGGCCATGGGAGGGCGGGCACATGGTGGTGACGCTCGATCCGAAGGAGAACTACTGCGGCTGCGGGGGGCGCGGACATCTGGAAGGAGTGATGGGGCACCGCGCTATGCGGCTGCGGTTCCTCGATATGGAGCCGGACGAGGTGTTCGCGGCGGCGAAGCAGGGGGACAAGCGCTGTTCGGACTTTGTGGAGCGGTGGCATGCCGCGCTGGCAGCGGCGACGGCGTCGCAGATTCATCTGGAAGGCCCGGGGCGGTTCTACTACACGGGGCGCGACATCCAGAGGCTGGAGCTGCCGCGGCTGAAGCAGCTTTTGTACGAGATGGTGAAGATGAGCCCGCTGCAGAATTACAGCGTGGAAGTGCTGCCGGAGGATCCGTCGCTGGCGGTGATTGGCGCGGGGGTCGCGGCGCTGATGGAAAGCAAGTGCTGAGGGGTTACTCGCCGAAGTTGAGGCGGATTCCGGCGCGCGCGAGGCGCGGCGTTCCCAGGGTAAGCAGCGGGGTTTTGCCGACTTCGATGGAGCGGTCGAAGAGGTTTTCGCCGTCGGCGAAGGCGACGAGGTGGCGGCCGAAGTTGTGTTCGGCGCTCGCGTCGAGACGGAAATAGCTGTGGAGCAGATAGGCGTTGGCGTCGTCGTCAAACTGGCGGCCGCTGATGCGCCCCTGGACGCTGAGGATGCCGAGGCGGGGACGCGAAAGGCGGACCTGGGCGGTGGCCATGTTGCGGGCGACCTGAGGGATCCATTTGCCGATGAGGCCGGGTTCGGGAGCGAATTTTGTAACCGTGGCGTTGGCAAATTGATAGCCGCCGTCGATGCCGAGCCAGGAGACGGGCCGCAGGGCGTAGTCGAGGGAGACGCCGCGGCTTTCGATCTGGCCGAGATTTTCGCGCTGGAGGAGTTCTTCGGTGGGCGTGACGCTGAGGGTGAGCGCGGTGATGGGGCGGTTGACCTGCGTCCAAAAATAGCTGGCGCGAAGGCTGGAACCGTAGCGGCGGATGTCGGCCTGGAAGCCGGTCTCCCAGCCCGTGGCACGCTCGGAGCGGAGGTTGGGATTGGGGTCGGTGACCTGCTGGCCGACCTGGCCGGTGCGGTAAAGCTCGTTTTCCGTGGGGGCGCGGTAAGCGCGGAAACCTGAGGCGTTGAGCGCGAACGACTGCGAGAGGCGGCGGACGAGGCCGAGGCGTGGGTCGAAGACGGTTTCAGAAAAGCTGGGGAGCTGGACCGGCGAGGCCGAGCTCGAGAACTGCTGCGCGTTGAAGTTGGAGAAGTGGTCGACGCGGGCGGAGCCGCTGAGGGTCCAGTTGGCGGGCGTGAGGAGAGCTTCGCCCCAGACGCCGGTCTGACGCTGGCGCGCAGAGGTGGAGAGCGTGCCGCCGGTTCCGGTGAAGAGCAGCTCGTCGTCTTCGGCGCGGACATCGTGGGTATCGGCCCCGGCGAGGACGAGGGCGTGCGTGGCGATGGGACGTTGCCAGCGCAGGGCAGCGCCGAGTTCGTCGGCGGGATCGAAGGCGAAGCGGGTGAGGGTTTCCGAGGCGCGATCGGCAGAGATGGCGGAGAAGGTCTGACGGAAGTGCTCGTCGTCGCCGTAGAGGCGGAGGGCGAAGCCACGCCAGTCGGCGCCGGCCGCGCCGCGCCAGAGGCGGGTGGCATTCCACTGGGCGGGTGTTCCGTTGTGGCGGAGTTCGTTGAGGACATTGCTGCGGACGAAAATGCGGCCGTCGCCGGGGAGGGCGCGGTCGATTTCGGCAAGGCCATTCTGCGCATGGACGTTGGAGGGCTGATCGATGGGGCCGCGCAGGTTGGGCGCGATGAGCGTGTAGCCGTCGGTGGCGATGAGACCACCGCTCGAGAGCGCCGACCATGCTTTGTGCTGGACGGTGGCCAGGGCGCCGTCGTCAAGGGTGCTTTCCGATCCGCCGCTGGAGACGATTTGGATGCCGGAGGTCTGCGGGTGGGCGGGGATGACGCTGATGACGCCGCCGATGGCGCTGGAGCCGTAGAGGTCGGAGGCGCCGCCACGCACGACTTCAACGGAATGGATGGAGAGCTCGGGCAATTCTTCCCAGTGAATCCAGCCGCCGTAGGGGTCGTTGAGGGGAATGTCGTTGAGGACGACGAGGGAGCGGCTGGCGGCGGTGGAACCGAGTCCACGCAGCGAAACACCTTCGGTGGTGGGGTTGGCGACGAGCGAGCTGGAACGGCGGAAGAGCGTGAATCCAGGAATCTGGGCCAGTTTGCCGTCGAGGGAGGGCGACGCGGCCTGCTGGAGCTGCTGCACATCGAGGACGCGGGTGCTGGCGGGGCTGTCGGACGAGCCCAGAGCGGAGCGGTACGCAGTGACGACGACGGTTTCGAGGGGCTGGTGAAGGACGACCATGAGCGGCTGGCCAGGGGCAACGGTGACAACGGCGGTTACGTAATGCGGAGCGGTGACTTCAATCTGGCGGGGAGGCTGAGACAGGGAGAAAGTACCGTCGGAGGATGACACGGCGAGCGGATTGCCGGCCATGTCGGTGATGGTAGCGGAGGGGACGGGGTCGCCATGGGCGTTGCGGACCGTGCCACGGATCTGGGCGGATGCCGCCAGAGCCGCGATCAGGACGAGCGCGGCGAGAAGACAGATCCAGCGGGGGAAATGGCGCATGAGCCTTCGATTTTAGTGCCGGCCTTGCGGAGGGGACAGTTTTTGCACAGCGCCGCAGCGGTTCGATCCTTCGTCGGGCAGCGCAGCGAGGAGTTCCGCGACGGTTTTACCGAGGATGGGATGGCGGAGGTGGGGTGCGATTTCGCAGAGGGGCGCGAGGACGAATCGGCGGCCGGCGAGCGCCGGGTGTGGAACGGTGAGACGTGGCGAGTCGAGGACCAGATTGTCCATGAGCAGCAGGTCCAGATCGAGGGTGCGGGGGTGGTTGGGAAAATCGCGGGTACGGTCACGGCCATAGTGGCGCTCGGTGGCGAGCAGGAAGTCGAGCAGGGCTTCGGGGTCGAGGGTGGTCGATAATGCAACAGCGGCGTTGACAAATGGGGGCTGATCCGCATAGCCAACGGGCTCGGTGCGGTAGAGCGAGGAGCGCGCGAGGATTGTGCCGGCGCCGGCAAGTTCAGCCATTGCGGCGCTGAGGGTTTGCTCGGGCGGACCGGCGGGCGAGGGGAGGTTCGCGCCGAGGGCGATGGCGGCAAGGGGGCTCACAGGGTCACAGTATCCGAATTTTCGGGCCCGTGCCGGGGAGGCGCTATTCTCAAAAACAATGAGAATTGGGTTGTTTGGCGGGAGTTTCGATCCACCGCATCGCGGGCACATTGCGCTGGCGCGGCTGGCGATGGAGCGCATCGGGCTGGAGCGGGTGCTGTTCGCGCCGGTGGGCGTGCAGCCGCTGAAGCGCGATCGACCGCAGGCCGGCTTCACGGACCGGGTGGCGATGACGCGGCTGGCGATCGAAGGTGAGGCGGGTCTGGAGCTGTCGCTGATCGACGCGCCGCGCGCGGATGGACGGCCGAATTACACCGTCGACACGGTGCGCGCGCTGCGAGCCAAGCTGCCGAGCGAGGATGAGATGTTTTGCCTGATGGGGGCGGATTCATTTTTGAGCATCAGCAAGTGGTATCGGGCCAGCGATCTGCTGGTGGCATGCGATTTTGTTGTGGCGTCGCGGCCGGGGTTCGATCTGAGCCGCATTGCGGCCGCGCTGCCGCCGAGCATTGCGGTGGCGGCCTGCGATGGGGAGGGCGAAGAGAACCTGGTGTTGTGCCTGCACGGCGCGGGACATCGCGAATCGCGGCTGTACATGCTGCCCGATCTGAGGGAGCTGGCTTCAGCCAGCGGCATTCGCGAGGCACTGGAAAAGGGCGCGGTAGCGAAGGAGGCGCTGGCTCCCTCAGTGGCTGCGTACATCCACGAGCATGGGTTGTACAGGGAGGGCGGTGAGGGTTGAAGGGCGCTTTCGCGCAACTCCCCAAGCGCGGTGAATTGCCGTACCATCGAAACTGAGCGCTAACCCCACGCATGGCACTAACGGAAACCCGCAGAATGGTTCTGGCCGCGGTTGCGGCCTGCGAGGAAAAAAAGGGCGAGGACACACGGGTACTGCAGCTGGATCCCGCCGATTCGGCTTTCACCGACTTTTTCCTGATCACGAGCACGGCCAACGAGCGGCAGTCGCAGGCGATTGCCGATGAGATTGAGCGGCGCCTGAAGCGCGACTTCGGGACGTATCCGAACTCGGTGGAGGGGCGGCGGCTGGGCGAGTGGATTCTGATGGACTATGTGGATTTTGTGGTCCACATTTTTCTCGCGCACCGGCGGACGTTTTACGACATCGAGCGGCTGCGGAAGTCGGCGCGGCATGTGGATGTTGAGGAGCTGACCGCCGCGCTGAAGGAGAAGACGCTTGCGGCGCGGAAGAAGGCTCCGGTAAAGCGGGCGGCGAAAAAAGCCGTGACGAAAAAGGCGGCGGGGAAGCGGGCCGCGAAGAAGCCTGAAAAAAAGACCAGGAAATCCGCCGCAAAACGCGGAAAATAGGTTTGTGCCGAAGGCTGGGTTTACCTTCATCGATCTTTTCGCCGGAATCGGCGGAATGCGCATGGGGTTTGAGGCCGCAGGCGGGCGCTGCGTTTTCACGAGCGAGTGGAATGAGTGGGCGCGGAAGACGTACGCGGCGAATTTCGGCGAGAGCGAGCCGATTGCCGGGGACATTCGGGCGATCGGTGCGGACGAGATTCCGGATCACGACGTGCTGGTGGCGGGTTTTCCGTGCCAGCCGTTTTCGATTGCGGGTGTGAGCAAGAAGAATGCGCTGGGGCGGCCGCATGGGTTCGCATGCGCGACGCAGGGCACGCTGTTTTTCGACGTGGCGCGCATTCTGGCGGCGAAACGGCCGAAGGCGTTTCTGCTGGAAAACGTAAAAAACCTGGTGAATCACGACCGGGGGCGGACCTTTCGGGTAATTCGGCAGACGCTGGAGGAGGAGCTCGACTACCGGATCTCGTGGCGAGTGATCGACGCTGCGCACTTTGTGCCGCAACATCGGGAGCGGATTCTGATTGCGGGTTTTCGCGAGGCAACGGATTTTTGTCTGGAGGACCTGGCGCTGCCGGATGCGGGCCCAAAGCTGCGGTCGATTTTGCACCCCGAGGACGGGAGCGAGGCGGCGGAAGAGCCGTACACGCTGACGCCGCGGGGCGCGGTGAATCCGAAATACGTGCTGACGAGGAAGCTTTGGGAGTATCTGCAGGCGTATGCGGCGAAGCATCGCGCGGCGGGGAACGGGTTCGGGTTTGGCCTGGTGGACGGGGATACGATTGCGCGCACGCTTTCCGCCCGGTATTACAAGGACGGGTCGGAGATTCTGGTGAGCCGGGGGCGGCGCGAGAGTCCGCGGCGGCTGACGCCGCGGGAGTGCGCGCGGCTGATGGGATTTCCGGACAGCTTCCGGATTCCGGTTTCGGATACGCAGGCGTACAAGCAGTTCGGGAACAGCGTGGCGGTGCCGGTGATCGCGGCGGTGGCGCGTGCCATGCGGCCGTGGATTGCGGGGGCGCGGGGGAGGATGGTGGGCACCGACTCGGCGCAGGCGAGACTTCCCTTCTCCGCAGCGGCGGAGGCGGTTGCGGCTCGGCGATGACGGACGTACACACACGCGAACAGCGGAGCCGCAACATGGCGGCGATCCGGTCGCGGAATACGAAGCCGGAGGTGCGGGTGCGGCGCGTGCTGCATGGGATGGGGCTGCGGTTCCGGCTGCATCGGAAGGACCTGCCAGGGCGGCCGGATATCGTGCTGCCGAAGTTCAGGACAGCAATTTTTGTTCACGGGTGTTTCTGGCACTGTCACCGTTGCAAATATGGGTCGGTGGTTCCGGCGACGCGGGCTGAGTTTTGGGCGGCAAAGCGGGGCGGGAATGTGGCGCGGGATCGCAGGCATGCGGCGGCGCTGCGCAGGCTGGGGTGGCGGGTGGTGGTGCTGTGGGAGTGCGAGGTGAGGACGGAGGAGGCGGCGCGGGCGCGGGTGGAGCGGGTGCGGATTGGCCGCTGAGGTAGCATCAATCTCGAATGACTGAGCTGGGGAATCTTCCCACGGAAGCGCAGAATCCGGCGTCGGAGCGGATCGACGAGGTGTCGACGCTGGAGATGCTGCGGGTGATCCACGCGGCGGACGAAGAAGCTGTCGCCGCGGTGGAGCGGGAGCTGGGGCGGATTGCGGCGGCGGTGGATGCGATTGCGGATCGGATGGAGGCGGGCGGGCGGCTGTTTTATCTGGGCGCGGGGACGTCGGGGCGGCTGGGGGTGCTGGATGCGTCAGAGTGTCCGCCGACCTACAACACGCCGCCGGAGCTGGTGCAGGGGATCATTGCGGGCGGGGATG
>JASHPM010000163.1 GCA_030038115.1 Acidobacteriaceae bacterium
TACGTCGTCGGCCTCGCCGTCACCCCGAAGAAGAACGGCGAAACCCATCGCATCCTCAGCGTCACCGAGGCCGGCTTCGGCAAGCGCACCGACGTCGAGGAATACCGGCTGCAGTCGCGCGGCGGCAAGGGCGTGATCAACGTCAAGACCACCGCCCGCAACGGCAAGGTCGTCGGCATTCAGCTGGTCGATGAGACTTCGGAGCTCATCGTCATCAGCCAGTACGGCAAAATTATCCGCATCGACACCACCACAGTCCGCGCCGCTGGCCGCTCCACCCAGGGCGTCAAGCTGCTCAACCTCGAGGAAGGCGACCGGGTCGCCGCAGCCGTCGTCATTCCGCCGGAAGAAGCGAAGGGCGAACCCGAAAACGGTACGCTGCTGCAATAAGCCACGGCATTCCCCGCGCAGCGTGGTCACCAAAAAAAAAGGCCGGGGCATGTTGTGCCCCGGCTGGTGCAACTCCCGTTGCTGAGTTTCGCTCAGGCAGGAGACTTCATGTGATTCCGTGGTTGGAATCCTGGTGTGGTGCTCCTTTACGGTTCGTACTTCCACAGGTCGTTCATAAACCCGGTGCCGGCGCCGGTTCCCACTGAGTCGTAACCTTCACCACCGAAGATCCACGCATTGCCGGAGGAGTCCACCCAGACGACGCCCCGTTCGCGGCCGCCGGGAAGGTTGCTGGCGCTTGCCGTGCCCTCGGTTCCATAGACTCCGTCGTTGTTGGTCGTGTCCTCTCCATCCACCCAGGTCCAGTTGCCGTTGCTGGGGGTGAACTCCCACGCGTCGTTGTATTCGCCATTGTTTCCGTAACCGCCAAAGAGCCAAAAGTTGCCGGCGGAGTCGACCCAGGTGAAGGAGCCCCAGCGCGCCCCAGGCACGTTGCTGGAAGCCCCTGTCCCCTCGGTGCCATAGCTCCCCGTCGCGTTGGCGGTGCTCGATCCACTCACCCAGGTCCATTCCTGGTTGCCTGTGTTGTACTTCCACAAATCGTTCAGGTACGCACTCCCGCCGCCGGTGCCCACCGAGTCGTAGCCGTTGCCACCAAAGAGATACAGATTGCCCTTCCCATCGGTCCAGCCCACGGCGACATTGCGCGCGCCAGGAACGTTGCTGGCGGCCGCGGTCCCTTTGGTGCCGTAGGATCCGTTTTGGCCGTTCGTTTTCGAGCCGCTCATCCACGCCCACTCGCCGGTGCCGGGGTTATACTCCCACAGGTCGTTCAGGTAGTTGCCGCAGCTGTCGTTCGCGTCGCAGCCGATGCCGCCGAACAGCCATAGGTTTCCCGACGCATCCACCCAACTCAGGGCATGTTTTCTCGCCGAGGGGATATTACCGGCAGCCGCCGTTCCCAGCGTTCCAAACTGGCCCGCCTGGCCGTTAATGTTCGATCCGGCGACCCACTTCCAGTCGCCCGAACTGGGGCTGTACTCCCACAGGTCGTTCAGATATCCCGTACTTCCATCGGAATCGTAGCCGGCGCCGCCGAACAGCCAGAAGTTGCCCGATGCGTCGGTCCAGCTGGTGGGGGCGTTTCGCCCTCCAGGGATATTAGCGGCGGCAGCCGTCCCAAGGGTGCCATAGACACCAGTTTGATTGCCTGTCTTCGAACCGCCCATCCATGTCCATTGGCCCGCGCTGGGGCTGAACTTCCACAGGTCGTTGAGCGATGCCTCGCCATCCTCGGTCCCTGCTGAGTCGTAGCCCTCTCCGCCGAAGAGCCAAAAATTTCCCGACGTATCAGTCCAACTGGCAGCGATAAGCCGCCCGCCAGGCATGCTGGTCGCCGCAGCCGTCCCAAGGGTGCCGTAGCTGCCATTCTGGTTGGCCGTCTTGCTGCCGCCTACCCAGGCCCAGCTCCCCATGCCGCTTGAGGTCGACGTGCCGCCGCCACCGCTGCCACCGCTACCCGACCCGCCACTCCCGCCTGATCCACTGGAAGAACTGGACCCCTTCCCTCCACCACAACCGGCAAAGAAGGCCGCCACGCTGATGCTCAGCACAAGAGCGAAGAGTCGCGGGCCACTAAAAAGACCGATCAGGGACCGGCGAACTGTCTGGAACGCACTGCGTTTCATGAAAAACCCCCTGGAATTCGCAATCCAACCCGGCTGGCAGCCCAATCTCTGCGGAGGATCTTGCCGCAGGTCAGGCTGCCCCGTTGGCAGAGAGATGTACCAGCGACCCAGCCCACGGGGGTAGTCTCAACATGTCTCAGGAAGTCTCTGTAACGTTACATTCGCACTTTCGTCTTCGAGTTCGCTTCGATCGGGGGCCCGAAGTCATCAAAACGCGACTTCGCCTAATCTGAATCTGTGCAGCTTTCTCCCCGCCTTCGCGACCTCGCCGAGTTCGTCATCGGCTATGGCCTCATTCTCGTGGTTATCTGGACGCCTGACCCTGCCCAGCGCATCCTCTATTGGATCGCCTTCGCCTGGATTGCCATCACAGCCATCCTCCGCCGCAGGGAAACCGCCCCCAACGGCCTCGGCTGGAGAGGTCTGCTTCCCTCGCTCTGGATCGTCGCCGCAGCCGTCGCCATTTTCTTCGCCGGAGTCGCCCTGGCCACGCATCTGCACACGCTGCACCCGCTCTATGGCCCCTTGCCCATCCTCACCCACATCTGGGGATACGCCCTCTGGGCCCTGATGCAGCAGTTCATCCTGCAGGTTTATGTTCTGCTGCGTTTCCTCCGTCTGGGCATGCGCCGTACCCCGGCCGTCGCGCTGTCTGCCGCGCTCTTCGCCCTGGCCCACATCCCAAATCCCGTGCTCCTTGCGCTCACCCCCGTGTGGGGTGTTGTGTCCTGCCTGCTTTTCCTGCGCTACCGCAATCTCTACCCGCTCGCGCTCGCCCACGGAATTCTCGGCATGTGCCTCGCCATCACCGTGCCTAACCGCATCAACCATCACATGCGCGTCGGACTCGGCTACCTCGAATACCACCCCCACCATCGCCACCTGCCGTCTGTTCCTTCGCTCTGGTCGCCGGAGCCCAACCCCGCGCGGCAACCCTAAACCGCCTCCCTCCTTCTCCTCACCGCAAAGAAGGACGGAAGAGACGCCGCGCCGGGTGAAATCCGCAGGAAAGCTGACGACTCGATCATCAGCACAAAGCGCAAAGCGACTGCCCACGGGCTGCGACTCGGCCCGCCTAAAAACGCCATTCGTCCCTCAGCCCTTCCTTTTATTGGAGATGTACCGCGCCCCAACGAAATGCTCCGACCACCGCCCAGCGCCCGGCTCATGAAAGTCCGGTAAACGCCCCTAAAAAAACAATCCGCCGGAGTAGCGCGAGGCGTATCCGGTTATGTAGTCTAATTCGCACTGCGAGGTCCCCCGCCCCGGCGCTCCCCGGTATCCCCATGATGTTGCGCCCGGTCTGGTCCTCGAAATCCGATGGAGGAATGACAAATGACGAAATCCTTGAAGACCATGATGGTCGCTGCGGCCGTTTCCGGTCTGCTCAGCGGCGCGACAGCCATGCACGCGTCCGTTTTCAGCTCATCCGGCGCCACCGCGATCCTGAAGGCGGGCAAGCTGTCGTTCAGCGGCGTCAATCTCGACAAGCCCGCCAAGCACTCCTGTAAGGGGAAAAACGACTGCAAAGGCCAGGGCGGCTGCAAGAGCAGCGACAACGGCTGCAAAGGCAAAAACAGCTGCAAGGGCAAGGGCGGCTGCGCCACCGACGGCTCCAAGATGCCTGACTAGTTCCATCCCCAGTGCGAAGGGCCGCCTCACCAGCGGCCCTTCTGCTTTACTCCTCGAGGTCCTGAGTTGCCTGCAAACCGCTTCAACGGCTTCACTGATTATGGCGTGGGCATTGGTCTGCGCATCCCCCACTATCAGCACATCCTCAGCCGCCATCCCGTCGTCGACTGGTTCGAAATCATCTCTGAAAACTACATGGTCGATGGTGGCCGCCCGCTCGAGGTCCTCGACCAGATCCTCGAACAGTACAAAGTGGTGCAGCACGGCGTTTCCATGTACTTCGGATCGGTCGATCCGCTCAGCCGTGAGCACCTGACAAGGCTCAAACAGCTGGTCCGTCGCACCAAAACACCCTGGCTGAGCGACCATCTTTGCTGGGGCTCCGTCGATGGCCGCTACACCCACGACCTGCTCCCCATGCCCTACACCTGGGAAGCCGTCGAGGTCACCGCGCAGAAAATCCGCCAGGTGCAGGACTTCACCGAAGTCCCCGTCGTCGTGGAAAACGTCTCCAGCTACGCGGAATTTCACGCCTCCGAGATGACCGAGTGGGAGTTCCTCAACGAGGTCGTCGAGCGCGCCGACTGCGGCATTCTCCTCGACGTGAACAACATTTACGTCTCCTCGAAGAACCACAGTTTCGACCCCTTCACCTATGTCAACTCTGTCCCCGCACATCGCGTCGCGCAGATTCACATCGCCGGCCACAGCAAATTTGAGAAGTACATCCTCGACACACATGACCATCCTGTGCTGCCTGCGGTCTGGCGCCTTTACGCCCGCGCCATCGAGCGCTGCGGCCCCACCGCCACGTTGCTCGAGTGGGACGACAACATCCCCACCTTCGACGAGGTCCACGCCGAAGCTCTGAAGGCCAACAAATTTCTGAAGGCCGCCGCCGAAGCCGCGCCCGACACGGCATCCGCCGCTGTACAGGCCGCGGCCAATTCGATGCGCCAGTCCGGCCTGGTCGAGTCTGGAGCCCCCCGATGACCGAGCCCGTGAGCGAACCCTCGAGCCAGCTTCTCGATATTCAGCGCCGGATGGCCGCGGCTGTCATGCATCCGCTCACCCGTGGCGAAACCATGCCACGCCGCCGTCGCGATGGCGCCTCCAACCAGCGCGAGGCCGATGCGATCATCCGCCCCAACGACCGCCTCACTTCCTTCGAGCGCCTCGAGATTTACAACCGCCAGTACTGGTTCCGTCTCTACACATCGTTCGAGGAAGATTTCCCCGGCCTCCAGGCGGTCCTCGGCCGCGCCCGGTTCGACGCGCTCATGCGCGCTTATCTCACCGACTGCCCGTCGCAGTCCTTCACGCTCCGCAATCTCGGTTCTCGCCTCGACGCGTGGCTCGATCAGCATCCCGAGCATCTAGGGCCTCATCCCGTCCTCGCCCGCGACATGGCTCGTCTCGAATGGGCGCACATCGAAACCTTCGACTCCGAAGAACGGCCACCCCTCAGCCCCGAAGCTCTCGCCGCCATCGACGAGCATTCCACGATGCGCCTTCAGCCGTATCTTCGCATGCTCGCGCTCTCGTATCCCGTCGACGATCTCCTGCTCCAGGTTCGGAATGAGAACGGCAGCAGCGCATCCTCGACGAACAACGCCAGCACCGCGCGCAGACGCCGCCACGTCCGCCACGTCGCCACTCTGGCGCCCAGGCCGATTCACCTCGCTCTGCACCGTCACGAGAATTCCGTCTGGTACAAGCCGCTCTCGCCCGAGGAATTCGGCCTGCTCGCGGCGCTCATTTCCGGCAAAACTCTGGGCGATGCGATTGACCTTGCCCTCGCCGACAGCTCCCTCCCCGAACACCAGCGCGCCGCATTTCTCCAGGAAGCGTTCGCCTCCTGGGCTATGCTGGGGTGGTTCACCAGCTGAGCCCCGCATATTCCTGCAAGAAAGGGCACGATCCAATGAACACCCCTGCCGCCGCACCATCCCCGGCCAAATCCCTGGGACTCATCCCCAGACTCTATCGCCGCTTTCAGTTCGCCTCCGCCAAACTCGAGTCCCCCTTTCTCCTCGTCATTCGCGTCTTCTGGGGATGGCAATTTGCCCAGTCCGGTTGGGGCCGGCTCCATCACCTCGACACCGCCACCGGCTTTTTTGCCAGCCTCGGCCTGCCCGCACCACACTTCACCGTCATCTGCATCTCCCTGCTCGAATTCATCGGCGGAATCTTCCTCATCGCCGGTTTCGCCACCCGCTTTATCGGACTTCTGCTCGCCGGCGACATGATCGTCGCCTATCTGCTCTCCGATCACCAGGCGGTTCGCTCCCTCTTCAGCAGCGATCCCACGCGCTTCTACACCGCCGACCCCTTCACGTTCCTCTATGCCTCGCTCATCGCCCTCATTTTCGGAGCCGGCC
Source organism: Acidobacteriaceae bacterium (assembly GCA_030038115.1). Lineage (GTDB taxonomy): Bacteria > Acidobacteriota > Terriglobia > Terriglobales > Acidobacteriaceae > Palsa-343. The sequence goes on from JASHPM010000163.1 coordinate 6,092, forward strand.
GCTTCTCCGTGGATTACCTCATCTGGCGTCGCCAGGGCTGTTAACCTGCCCCGACGAAACCCCGCCCCCGGTGCTAACGTCTAAATGGGGGGTTCTCCCGACCCCCCAACAGCACTATGAAGATCTCCACCCTTGTCCGACTCTCTATCCTGGCGGCTCTTGCCGCTCTCGCCCTTTTCGCAACCCGCACCTCGGCACAGTCCACCACCACGACAGCCGCCTCAGCGACCGCCGCTTCGTCCGCCCCAGCCCCGGGCATGCCCATGTCTCTGCCCGTCACGGTGGTCGACAAGAAGGGCGATCCGGTGAAGAACCTCACCGCCGCTGACGTCACGCTCACCGACAACGGCCACATCCAGACCATTCAGTCCTTCGCACTCGCCCAGCCAGCGCCAGCGACCTTCGGCATTCTCGGGCAGACCAGCACTGCCTTTCGCACTGAACTGGGCGATGAGCGCCTCGCCACCGTCCACTTTGTCGACCACACTCTCCCTGGAACCGACGACAAATTTTTCGTGATCCAGTTCGCCCGCGAAGTCGATTTGCTCGAAGATCCTACCGCCACCACAAGCAAACTCCACGACGCCATCACGCAGCTTGGATCGGCGCAGTTCGCCAATCAGAACGCCGGCAGCAGCACCGACAGCAGCGACCAGAGCTCGGGCGAACATGCCGGCGGCACTTTATATGACGCGATTTATCTTGCCTCCAACGAAATCATGAAAAAGCAGCCCGGCCACCACGTCCTCATCCTCTTCACCGATGGCATCGATCGCGACAGCAAGGAGTCCATTAACGACGCTATCGAAGCGGCCCAGGCCGCGCACGCCGCAATCTTCGCTGTTTACTACAAGGGCGAGGAAGAGCGCCCCAGCAACCCCAACCAGAATCGCCGTGGCGGTATGGGCGGCGGTGGTTATCCCGGTGGCTATCCTGGCGGTGGAGGAGGTTACCCCGGCGGTGGAGGTGGCTATCCCGGCGGAGGCGGGGGCAGGCGCGGCGGCCAGGCTCCCTCCGAGCAACCCCACGTCGACGGCAAGCCGATCCTCGAGCAAATCTGTAATGCGACTGGCGGATACATGGTCGAAGCCAGGAAAGATAAGGCCGACGACGCCTATGGCAAGGTCATCGCGCTCCTGAAGAATCAGTACACGCTTTCGTACACGCCCGATAAGGATGCCGCGGAATCCGTCTCGCATCACCTGACCCTGACCTCAAAGAAAAACGACATCTGGGCCCTGGTGCAGCAGGACTACTCGACGGCTCAGTAGACTCCCCGCTTTCGATGGCGCTGGGGTTCACGCCCTCGCGTTTTCCGGGCTCCTGTGCCAGGATTGAAGCATGCGACGCGCGTTCGCAGTCACGCTGGTGCTCGTCCTCAGCCTTCCGCTGATCGCGCCCGCGCTGGCGTCCGCTCCGGACGAATCGCAGCTTCCCGCCTGCTGCCGTCGCAACGGCAAACACCACTGCGCGATGAGCATGGGATTAGGCAACATTCCCTCGCGTTACCACGTCGTTTCGGAAAAGTGCCCGTACTCACCCTTTGCGCAGACGCCGCTTCTCCAGCCGCACCCCTTCGTCTCGGTCGCTCTTCCCGCCTCTGCCGCCCACATCACCGGCCCCGCCCTCATCGTCCGCGCTGCTGAAGCCGGCTATCGCATCTCCGCCGATCGCGCCCGCCACAAACGCGGCCCTCCTCGGCTCCTCGCCCTGTAACCCACCGCAATCGGAAGGACACTGCGGCCCCGCTGCGTTCGCTTCGTTTGCCACGATCACTGTTACATTAGCGAGCTTTCCTCAGGAGCCTCTGATGTTGCGCAAGATCTTTCTACCCTTCGTGTCTCTGGCGGCGGCGCCGCTCGTCTACGCCGCCTTGCTCGGTCAGGTGCAGGGCATCGTCCATGACCCCACCCATCGCCCCATCGCCGGCGCGTCGATCATGCTGCGCGCCGCCCACTCCGATCTCTTCTTTACCGCCGAAACCAATTCCGACGGAGCTTTCTCCATTCCCGCCGTTCCCCCCGGCATCTATACCATCACCGTCTCCAGCAAGGGTTTTGCCACGATGGAACAGGCCATCACCGTTACTTCCAACGGCTCTGAGATTCTGCACTTCCCCCTCGCGATTGCATCCGTCCGCGAAACGGCGGAGGTCCACGCCGAACCCGAGGCCGCCAACGTCGACTCCGTCACCCCGGAGACGATGGTGACCCGCGCAGAAATCGAGGACACACCCGGAGCCGATCGCACGAATTCCATGGCTATGGTCACCGACTTCACCCCCGGGGCTTATATGACCCACGACATGCTGCACATGCGCGGCGGTCACGAGCTCAACTGGATGATCGAGGGCGTTCCCATCCCTAACACCAATATCGCCAGCAACGTCGCGCCCCAGGTCGATCCCCGCGACATCGACACCATCGAAATCGATCGCGGCAGCTACAACGCCGATGTCGGCGACCGTACCTACGGCATGTTCAATGTCATGCCGCGCACGGGTTTTGAAATGACCCGCGAGGGCGAATTCGTCACTACCCTCGGCAACTTTGACCAGACCGACAGTCAATTGAGCTTCGGCAACCACTCCGAGCGCTTTGCCTGGTTCGCCGCGCTTAACGGCGACCGCAGCAACTACGGACTGATGGCGCCTGTCGAGACGCCCATTCACGACGCCTCCAACGGGTACGGCGGCTTCACCTCCCTCATCGACAATCTCGATCCGCACAATCAGTTACGCTTCGACGGCCAGCTCCGCACCGACTACTACCAGATCCCCTACGATCCCAACGCGAACGACTGGGAAAACCAACTCTACAACTCGTCCGGCTTCCGCGACGGCGAACACGAAACCGACGGCTACTCCATCTTCTCGTGGGTGCACACCCTCAGCCCCTCTTCGCTGTTTGAAATTTCCCCTTTCTACCACTACAACGACGCCGATTATCAGCCGAACCCGAGCGACCTGCCCACTGCCACCAGCGCACGCCAAACCGGGCAATATACCGGCGCGCAGACCTATTACTCCAACAGCGTCCGCCGCAATTCTCTCAAGGGAGGCCTCTACGGCTACGGCCAGCATGAAAACGACCTCTTCGGGGTCGTCTTCAACGACTTAAGCGCACCCAATTTCTCCGAGACTTCCCTGGTCAACGGCGGCGTCGAAGAAGCCTTTATCGAAGACAGCTACCGTCCCACCTCCTGGCTCACGCTCATCGGCGGCGAGCGCCAGACCCACTTCCAGGCCGCCATTTCCGAAAACGCCATCTACCCGCGCATCGGTATGGCCGTGCAGATTCCCAGACTCGGCTGGGTTTTCCGCGGCTTCTACGGCCACTTCTATCAGCCGCCGCCGCTCACCAGCCTCTCCGGGCCGGCTCTTGCTTACGCGCAGGCCAGCAACACCAGCTTCCTGCCCTTGCACGGTGAGCGCGACGAGGAACATCAGTTCGGCCTGCAGATTCCCTGGCGCGGCTGGCTGCTCGACGCGGACACCTTCGAAACCCGCGCCAACAATTTTCTCGATCACAGCAATATCGGGGAGTCGGACATCTTCATCCCCATCACCGTGCAGGGCGCGCTCATTCAGGCATGGGAGCTCACCCTGCGCTCGCCGCGCCTGTGGCGCTATGGGCAGGCGCACCTCGCCTATTCCAACCAGCTCGCGCAGCAGATCGGGCCCATCACCGGCGGCCTCATCTGTTATGATCCGTCGAACCCCGGCTATTGCCCCAGCACTGTTGTGCCGGGTTACTCAGCCCTGGACCACGACCAGCGCAACACACTGAACCTGGGCTTCGACGGCAGTCTGCCCCGCCGTGCCTATGGCTCGGTAAATATCTACTACGGCTCCGGTTTCTCCAATGGATACCCCTATCCGCCGTCGCCCTACCTGGGCGCATACCTGCCTGGGCACACCACCTGCGATCTGGCCGTGGGAAAGGAACTGGCCGAGAACTGGTCCATCGCGGTCAACGCCACGAACATCGCGAACACCCGGGTGCTCCTCGACAACAGCCTCACCTTCGGCGGCTTCCACGAAAATGATCCGCGCCAGATTTACGGCGAGGTTCGCTACCGTTTCCACTTTTAGAATTTAAGGTGTGGTTCACTCCCCCGCTCCCCCCGGTTGCTGCAATCCCTCCCCACCCGGGCCCGCGAAATTAACATTCCCCGTCTTCTCCCATTGTTACAATCGCGTTAAAGCCTCTCCCAAAGAGAACTGGAGCACGCTTCCGGCATTCCACCCATGAATCTCTACATTCTTCGCCATGCCAGCGCTGGCACACGCCGCGCGAACCCCGCCGTCGATGTAAAACGCCCGCTCGACAAAGAAGGCAAGCAGCAATGCATCCTCGTCGGCAGTTTTCTCAGCGCTCTCAATGTCCAGTTCGACCGCGTCGTCTCCAGCCCCCTCAAGCGCGCCCTGCAGACAGCTTCCCTGGTCGGCACAGAAACTGGCTACGAGAGCAGGATTGAGATCTCCGACGCTCTCTCACCCGAAGCCGGCGTGCAGAAGTTCCAGGAACTCGTCCGCAGTCTGATGAAATACGAAAACGTCCTCGTTGTCGGCCACAACCCCAACCTCGCCGTCTTCTTCGGATCGCTCCTCGCTCCCTCCGGCCGTATCAGCACCCGGCTCCGCAAGGGCGCAATCGCCCGCATCGACTGCACTCGCCTTCCTGGCATCCTGCACTGGCTTGTCGACCCGCGTATTCTCCGCGGCTACGCCAGAGCGACGAAGAGATCGCGCCCAAAGACCTCGCGGAAATAACCCGCTTCCTTGCGCAGCGACCACAACTCCAGCTCGGCCCCCGTACGCCCTGGTAGAAGCTCCATCAGCACGCGCTTCGGATACACCAGCACTCGCACCTTCAGCACGTCGCTGGCGCGATCCTGATTCAGCGCCACCGCCAGCCGCAGCAGGACCACCGCGCGCCGCACATGCTCATACTCCTCGGGAGGCACCTGCCGCATCGTGCGTCCCTCCGGCGCAGGGCGGCTCTTGCCCAGATATCGCGCGATCGCCGAGGTCACCACGCGCTGCTGCGGCGTAAACCCGTACAACTCCGAATTCGCAATAATGTACTGCGCGTGCCGGTGATATCCCTGGTGGTTGAGAAACTTCCCGATGTCGCGCAGCATCGCCGCCCCTTCCAGCCAGGTCTGATATTCCGGCGGCAGTTCGTGCACCGCCGCCAGATCGCGAAACATCTGCGCCGCATGCTGCCGCACCGGCTCTGCCTGCCGCGGGTCCGTCCCATACCTCCGGCACGCCTCCTCGATCGCCTGCCAGCGCTCCCGTTCGAACTGCTGATGCACCGATGCCCGCGGATCCTGCTCCGCCAGCATCTGCGCCAGAATCCCGTCGCGCAGCCCCATCGGCGAATAGCGAAATCCCGGCAGCCCGAATCCCTCCAGAACCTCCGCGAACACATGTGCCCCGGCCACAATGATCTCCGCCCGCTTCGGCCCGATCCCCGGCACCGCCGACCGCTCGCCCGTCCTCATCTTCGTCAGCTTCGACGTCAGCCGGCGCACCGTGCCCGTCGGAATCAGCTCTTTGGAAGCCCGCCCTTTGCCCAACGCCCGCCCTGCATCGGAAAGCGCAGCCGCCGTCCCCGACGTCCCGATCACCAGCCTCACGGAGTCCGGATGAATCCGCCGCTTCGCCCTCCGCAGCTCACGGTCGATAAACTGCCGCAGCCGATGAACCTCATCCTTGCCCGGTACATCGCTGCGCACAAATTCCTGCGTCAGCCGCACCGCGCCCAGCGGCAGGCTGATCGTCTCGTGAATCCTCTTGTGCTCCGAAAGCGTAATCTCGCAGCTGCCGCCGCCCACGTCCACCAGAACGCAGCGCCCGCCTGCCCCGGGCTCGTTCTCCACCACGCCGCGATGGATCAGCCGCCCTTCCTCCAGCCCGGAGATAATCTCCACGTCCCAGCCCGTCTCATCCCGCACCCACGCCTGAAAAGCCCGCGAATTCCGCGCATCGCGCATCGCCGACGTCGCCACCGCACGCACGCGATCCGTGCCGTTCGCCTGCACTGCCTTGTAAAACCGCTTCAGCGTCCGCAGCGTCGCCGCCATCGCCTCGGGCGAAACGATCCCCGATTCGAAGACACTCCCTCCCAGCCGCGTCACCTCCCGATCCTCGTGCACAATGCGCAGCCGGTGCTGCACCACCCGGCCGATCTTCAGTCGGCACGAGTTCGATCCGATGTCAATGGCGGCGAAAGTCAGCATGATCGGCGAAGAATTCAGCAATCCTCATTCAGAAATGATTCACCCAGCACGATACACGAGCGCGGTCACGTCGTACCGCTGCGTGCGGGCTCAACAGCACGCCGCCGCGCCGCATTTCCCGATCGCGCCACGGGTCTGCGCGATGTCGCCAGCCACTCCCCCATCAGCCGCCCGCGCAACTTTGCCGCCGTCTTCATCGCAGCCACAAAATGCCGCTCTCGCTCTCCCGCGATCAGCGCCGTTAGCTGCGCACCCTCATGCCCCAGTGCCGCATGAGCTTCCTCCGCCAGCACCAGCCAGTCGTGCCAGTCGCCAATCTCATCCTGCAGCTTCTTGAGTGTCTCGCCCACCTGTTTCGCCTGCTCATCTCCCTGAGCGGCCAGTTCCGCCACGTAACGCGCCTTCTTCGCGCCCTTGCGAAAATCATGCAGATTCCCGGCGTCCAGCACCTGCATCTCCGATACCAGCCGCGCAAAGCTGTCCAGGGCCACCACCCCCGGTGGCTTCTTCCGTATTCGCCTCACGCGTTTCGCGGGTAACGCGTCCTCCAGGTCCTCGAGCCGCTTATCCAGCTTCGTCGCCAGATCATTCGCCTGCGCGCGCAATCCGTCCGCCGGCTCGCTCCGGCGATGCTTCAGCCACGCATCCAGATCATCTGCCTGCCGCTCGATGCTCGTCATCGGCCGTTCCGCTTCCAAAGTCTCGATCGAGCCGGGGATCCCCATCGCCGCAGTCTTGCCCGGCTGCGATTCCGCTTTGTCCTCATCCTTCATTGCTTCCGAATCGGCCGCCCGCTCCGTCAGCTCTTCCAGCAGTTCCCGGTGCACATCCAGATCCCGCACCGGTCCAGCCTCACGCCGGATCTTCTTCAGCAGCTTCATCGCCGCCGTGGCCGCGCTGCGCACCGGCTCTCCCACCTCCCCATCGGGAGTCTCCCGCACTATGTCTTCCAGCGTCGCCTGCAATCGCCGCGTTCCCGTGCGCGTGTCATGCACCGGATCCACATTCGGATCGGCCGCACACTTCATCAGATTTTCGCGGAGCTTCTTCGCCAGCCGCCGCACGTTTTCGAGATCGTAAGTCATTCCGCGCACCCGCTCCCCACGGGCGCCCACTGTTATTCTGAACTTTGTGCCGAGCTACCACCAAATGACATTTCCACCGCTGTCAAAAGATGAGTCGGCGACCCCATCCAGCCAGCCTTCGCTCTACTCTACTCCGGCGCGGACATGGACTCTGCTCCTGCTCGTCTTCATCGCCGTCTATTTTGCCGCCCTCTTTTCGCCCGCGCTCCTCGACGATGCCGACGCCACGCACGCCCAGGCCGCCCAGCACATCGCCTCCAGCGGCGACTGGGTCACCCTGTACGTAAACGGCATCCGCTACCTCGAGAAACCGCCCCTCCCCTACTGGATTGTCGCTGTCGACTACCACCTCTTCGGCTACAACGTCTTCGCCACACACCTCCCCATGGCGCTGGCCGTACTCGGCTGCGCGATCGTTGCATGGCTCTGGGCCCGCCGCGCCTGGGGCGACCGAGCTGCATTCTACGCGGCTCTGGCCATGCTCACTTCGGTGGGTGTCTTTCTCTTCACGCGCACCCTGATTCCGGAATCCATCCTCACCTTTTTTCTCCTCCTCGCGCTCTACAGCTTCCTCACCGGCATCGAGGACCGCAAACCCGCGCGTTTCTATCTGGCTTACGCTTCCCTGGCCGTGGCTCTTCTCGCCAAGGGACTCATCGCACCCGTCTTTTTCGTCGCCGCCATTGTTCCTTACCTGATCGTCACCGGGGACTGGCGTCGCTGGCGCCAGTTTCATCTCTTCACCGGCCTGCTCCTCTTCCTCGCCATCGGCGCGCCGTGGCATATCCTCGCCGGCTTGCGCAATCCCGACCACGGCAACCCCATCGGCAACGTCCCCACGCCAGGTCATGTCCATGGATTCTTCTACTTCTACTTCATCAACGAACATTTTCTGCGCTTCCTCGGCACGCGCTACCCGCACGACTACAACCGCCAGCCCTGGTACGTCTACTGGCTCGGTCAGCTCATCTGGCTCTTCCCGTGGAGCCTCTTCCTCCCGGTGGTTCTCCGCCGAGCATGGCGCAATCGGCGCCTCTTTTATTCCGATCTGCGCTACGAAGTCACCAATACCATCCAGTTCCTCGATCCCAGGCTGACCGCCTCTGAATCCTCCGCTCTCGCCGCGCGCCTCCGTTTCCGCGCGCGCACCAGTCTGCTGCTCGCCCTCTACGCCGGCTTCATTCTGATCTTCTTCGCCATCTCCACCAACCAGGAGTACTACACCTGGCCCATCTATCCCGCGCTGCTCATGCTCATCGCCGGTGGCCTCTCCGTAATTGAAGAATCCCAAACCGAAGGCCGAAAAGCCTCCTCGGGTTGGCTCAGCGGCGCTCATGTCTTCTTCATGATCATCGGTATTGCGGCGGCCGCCCTGCTTGCCTGGGGACTGTGGCAGTCACGCCATCTGCCTTACATCGCAGACATCGGCACCCTGATGGCGCATCGCGGCGTCGGCGGCTACACGCTTTCCATGTCGCATTTCTTCGACCTCACCGGCCCATCCTTCGCGGCGCTGCGCATGCCCGCCATCCTCGCGGCCCTGGCATTCTTCCTCGGGCCTCTCGCGGCGTGGCGTCTCCGCCGCCTGGGTCACGCCTTTGAAGCCACGGTGTCCGTGGCCTTCACCATCGCGGTTGTCCTCATCGCCGCGCACATCGCCCTGGTGCGCTTCCAGCCCATGCTTTCCTCGCGCGCTATGGCCGAAACCATCAACCGCCTCACCGCCGAACCCGCCAGTCGCAACGCACAGCTGATGCTCTACGGCGATCAGGCCGACGGCTCGTCGATCCTCTTCTACACGCACCGCCCCGCCCTGCTCGTCCATGGCGCAACGAACTATTTCTCGCCCGATCCGGTGACCCAGGGGCAGGTTTTCGGCTCCTCCATGATCTGGGGCTCCGATTATCCGGACGCTCCGCACATTTTTCTCAGCGATGCCGACCTGCTGCGCATGTGGGGCTCGGGCCCGCGCAAACTCCTCTTCGTCCCCGGCGATTTTCATGACCACGTCCAGGCGCTCTTGGGATCGCGCCTCTACTCCATCCAGGAACTCTCCGACAAGACCCTCTATACCGATCGCCCGCTGTGACGAGCCGGTAGCGGGAGGCACGAGCGAGTGACCAGTGCCATCCGGATAGATCGGCAGATTCGAAAAAGGCCTCTTACCGGCCACCGCCACAGGCTGCTGGCACGTCGCTCCCGGCTCCCAGCTCCCGACTGCAAGCTGCCTGCCGCCGGCTACAGGCTACTGGCTACCGGCTGCCTTTAAGGCAGCTTTTCTGCCGGCGTTCCTTCCGGGATCGTCAATTCGAACTGCTCGTCGTTGAGCGGCTGGTTCACCACCAGTTTCTGAAACGTGATCAGAATCTGATACTGATCGAGCGGCCTCTTGATGGTGATCGTTCCAGGAAAATGCTCCGTCCCAAAAGTCTGCACCGGCCCATACAGCGCCTGCGTCTGAACCTGTCCGCTCTGGTCGTAAATGTCTTCTTCAATCGGCCGCAGATCGATCCGGCTGAAGTAAATCACGCGTTTCGTATGAAGAATGTTGCTGTTTCCCACCCGATCCGCAACCGTCAGCACGTATTCCGGCACCAGCTCCAGCTTCCGCGTTTTCGGATTGACTTCCGTTTTGCTGTCCGCCCAGGGCAGTAGCTCATCTTCCGGCGCAATCTTCCGGATCAGCAGCGAATCGAAGAAAATGTACGGCCGCATATTCTCGACGGTGTTCGGCGACGGCGTCTTGGGCTCGGCATTCGTCCCATCGACAACTTTGTTCTTCGGCGGGATCCACAGCTGAAACGTCTTGCCGTTGCTCGCCATGTCGAACGCACGCGTATGCACGACCGGCAGAAATCCGATCACCCGCAGCGATTCCGGTTTCCGCAGCAGAATATATCCGCTGAAAGACGTATAGGTTGTCTCGCTGCCTTTCAGCGATCCACCCTGGGTCGCCGTAAACGTGACCGTCGCATTGAGCGAGTCGATTGCGTCGTATTGCTTATTAATGCTGTCGACCAGCTGCTCCGGAGGCGCGGACAACACGTTGGGCGGCATCTTTGCCTGCGGCACCTTGCGCGTATGCCATAGGCATCCCTGCAGTGCCGGCAGCGCCAGCATCAGCGCGAGAGAAATCCTGGTCCGTATTCGAAGCATCCCGCTCACGGCAGCAACCTGCGAGTATATTCCGTTAACCTCGCGGTCTTTCCTCCCGCAATTCCACTCCCGCGCCGCGTTCATTGCGGTGCACCCGCGTTGCGCACCGCACGCCGGTACGCTTCCACATCTTTCGCGTGCTCTTCCAGCGTCGCCGAAAATCGCGACCGCCCTGAAGGATCCGCGCCCGCTGCCACAAAATACAAATAATTCGTCTCCGCCGGATGCAGCGCCGCCTCCAGCGACTTCAGCCCCGGATTGCAAATCGGGCCCGGCGGCAGCCCCGCATGCCGGTACGTGTTGTAAGACGAGTCGGCCTGCAGGTCGGACTGATAAATCGTCCCTCGGTACCGCCCCTCCAGCAATGCTGCGTAGATGACCGACGGATCCGTCATCAGGGGCATATTCCTGTAAAGCCGATTCACAAAGACGCTCGCCACCAGCGCTCGTTCGGCATCGATCGGCGTCTCTTTCTCTACCAGCGATGCCAGCGTAACCGTCCGGTGATAATCAGAACTCAGTCCGATCCGCTGCGCCGCCTGACGAAAGCGCTTCACCATCGCCGCCATCATTTCCTGCGATTCCGGGTGCCGCGCAAATCGATACGTGTCCGGGAACAGATACCCCTCGAGACTCGGCGCTGTCGGATCCAGATCGCTGATCAGGCCCACATCCTGCTTCGTCGCCTCAATAAATGCCGTCTTCGATCCCAGCCCTGCCGCCTCCACCTTCGCGGCAATATCAAACAGATTTGATCCCTCGGGAATCGTCAGGGCCACGGTATAAACGTCGCCCCGCGCCAGCTGGTTCCACACTTCCTCCATGCGCACCGGATGGTCGAAACGATACTCCCCAGCCTTCAGCGTTCCGCCCTTGACCACGCGCAGCGCCAGGAAGACGTACTCGCTCCGAATGATCCCCTGTTGCTTGAGTTGCTCGGCAATCTCTGTGCTCGAGGTGCCCGGCAGAATGTCGACGAAGGTCTCCGTTTGCGGGCCTGTGGGGATCAGCAGCGCGTATGCCACCGCGCCTGCCGCCGCCAGAACCACCAGGAGAATTAAAAAAAACAAGCGTCGCACGAAGGGGGAACCTTTTGTTCCTTGATGGATGTCCCTTTGATTCCTGAACCCATTGTAAGATGCGGCTTTCTCTTCGGTCCCAGGTTGGACCGCTTTCGCAATCGGTGGAGCACGAGCGATGCCCTGGGCGCAGCCGTTCCATCGAAATTGGCTGCGCATAGCGGATGCTGGAAAGGACACAGTAACTGTGAAAGCGGGCTACGATGATCCTGTGCAACCCCGCCTGCTGGGCCTCGATTTCGGTGACCGCCGTATCGGCGTCGCTGTCTCCGACGAGCTTGGCCTCACCGCGCAGCCTGTCCTCACCCTGATCCGCAAAAACGCGAAGCAGGACCTTAAATCCCTCGGCCGCCTCCTTCGCAAATTCAGCTGCGCCGCCATCGTCCTCGGCAATCCCCTCTACATGTCCGGCGACGTCAGCCCTCAGGCTGCCAAAACCCACGCCTTCGCCCAATCCCTTCGCGATGCGTTCTCTCTTCCCGTCCATCTCTGGGACGAGCGCCTGACCTCCGCCGAGGCGCACCGTCACCTGCACGCCTCCGGACGCGCCATTTCCGGCCATCGCGAGGTCGTCGATCAGGTCGCTGCCGTGTTGATTTTGCAGGGCTTCCTCGATGCCCACCGCTCTCCCGAAGCGTCGTATAATCAGGAGTAAGGCGGGACCCCAGCCTTCGGACTCATACTCCTTTTTCAGGGTTCTGATCCCATTCCGCAGCAACGGAGCGGAGGCGTTCTTCCCGTTTCGTATTGCATCCGTTATTGCTCAGAGCACGACCGGGAACGGCCCCAAAGGGGAAAAACGATTCATGCCCGAACACATCAAAAGGAAACTTCAGGAAGAGATCAAGCAGCTTGAACACGAGCTTGCCCACGAACTGCCCGCCGAAATCAAAAAAGCCGTATCGATGGGCGACCTCAGCGAAAACGCCGAGTACCACATGGCCAAGCAGCGTCAGGACTTCGTCAACGCTCGCCTCGGCCAGCTCAAAAAGCGCATGGCCGAGCTCGCCCTCGTCAATCTGGCCAACATCCCGCGCGACCGTGCCGCTTTCGGTTCCACCGTCCTCGTCTACGACGCCTCGAAAGATGAGAAAATCGAGTACAAGCTCGTGACCAGCGAAGAGTCGGACGTGAGCAAGGGCCTCATCTCTACCACCTCCCCCATCGGCAAGGCGCTCGTGGGTAAACAAGTGGGCGACATGACAACCGTGGTTACGCCCAACGGCAAGCGCGAGCTTGAAGTTCTCAAGCTGGCTACCATTCACGACGATGCGGAGGCCGCCTCGTAGCCTGAACCAGATCGCTTCGAACCGAAGCAGAAGCCGGAACGCAGTGGACGAAAAACAGCAAATCACCTGGACTCGCGCATTCGGCGCCGGCTGCGGCGTGATTCTTCAGGTCATCGTCGACGGGCTTTCCCTCACCCGCATCTCTCCCAACGTCCTCACCTTTCTCGGCCTGGTCATCAACACCACCGCCGCCATCCTCTTCGGATTCGGCAATCAGCACAACTATGTCCGCATGTTCCTCTATGCGGGCCTCGTCATCATCGGCGCCGGCATCTTCGACATGGTCGACGGCCGCGTCGCCCGCCAGACTCACCAGGTGACCGTTTTTGGAGCCTTCTTCGACTCCGTCATCGA
>JASHPM010000164.1 GCA_030038115.1 Acidobacteriaceae bacterium
AGACAGGCGGCGAGCATCCCCGCGCCCACGATGAATGAAATCTTCCGACGAAAGCAGTTCGTACGCATGGTTACAACTCCCTTGCTTCAGGCTGGTCCGCGTTCGCAGGTAGTCAGACGCAGTGCCGCCTGAAGCGTCACTGTTTCTGTCTGTTCGAACACCAGTTTAGATGAAAAGTTCCGTTGAAAAGCCGCAGGTTATCGGCCGGATGCCCTTAACCCCGCGCCTTTCTGTAGCGCTCAATCAGCGCCGTGGTCGAGGTGTCGTGGCTGCCCGGAGCCGGGCCCGATCCTTCCAGCTCCCCAACAATCTTTTTCGCCAGAACTTTGCCCAGTTCCACGCCCCACTGATCGAACGAGTCGATCTGCCAGATCACTCCCTGGGTGAAGACACTGTGCTCGTAGAGCGCCACCAGCTTGCCCAGGGAGGCGGGCGTCAGCTCATCGAGCAGGAACGTGCTGGTGGGCCGGTTGCCCTCAAACACGCGGTGAGGAACGAGCCAGTCGGGCGTGCCTTCGGCCTTGACCTCCTCTGCAGTTTTGCCGAAAGCCAGCGCCTCACCCTGTGCAAAAACGTTCGCCATCAGCAGGTCATGATCCTCACCTAAAGGATTTAATGTTTTGGAGAATCCAGTAAAATCGCAGGGGATAAGCCGCGTTCCCTGATGAATCAGCTGGTAGAACGAGTGCTGACCATTGGTTCCCGCCTCTCCCCAGAAAATGGGCCCCGTGGCGTAATTTACGCGCTCCCCCGCCAGCGTCACGTGCTTCCCGTTGCTCTCCATCGTTAATTGCTGCAGATACGCCGGGAAGCGCCTGAGAAATTGCTCGTAGGGCAGCACTGCTACCGTTTCCGCCCCGAAGAAATCGGTGTACCAGACGGTGAGCAGCCCCATGAGCACGGGCAGATTCTTTTCGAACGGCGTATGCCGGAAGTGCTCATCGATGACGCGAAACCCGGCCAGCATGGCGCGGAAGTTTTCCGGCCCAATCGCCAGCATGGTGGAGAGGCCGATCGCCGAATCCATGGAGTACCGGCCGCCCACCCAGTCCCAGAATTCGAACATGTTGGCCGTATCGATGCCGAACTTCGTCACTTCCTTTTCATTCGTGGAAACGGCGACGAAGTGTTTCGCCACGGCCCTTTCGTCCTTCAGCTTCCTCAGCGACCAGTCACGCGCGGTCTGCGCGTTGGTCATGGTCTCCAGCGTGGTAAACGTCTTCGAGGAGATGATGAACATCGTCTCCTCCGGATCGAGGTCGTTGGTGGCCTCGGCAAAAGCCGTGCCGTCGATGTTGGAGACGAAGCGGAAGGTGATGTCGCGCTGGCTGTAGTGCCGCAGCGCTTCATAGGCCATGACCGGCCCCAGATCGGAGCCGCCAATCCCGATGTTGATCACGTTGCGAATGCGCTTCCCGGTGAATCCCTTCCACGCGCCGCTGCGCACCCGATTCGAGAAATCCGTCATGCGATCCAGCACCTCATGCACAGCGGGCACGACGTTTTCTCCGTCGACTTTGATGACTTCACCCCGGGGCGCCCGCAGCGCCGTGTGCAGCACGGCCCGCTTCTCGGTAACGTTGATCTTCTCGCCCGTGAACATGGCCTCGATGCGGTCGTGCAGCCCGCTTTGGTTGGCCAAATCCAGCAGCAGGCGCAGCGTCTCGTCCGTAATGCGGTGCTTCGAGTAGTCGAAGTAAATCCCTTCGGCCTCGACCGTCAGGCGTGTCCCGCGCTGCGGATCGCTCCGGAACAGCTCGCGCAGATGCAGGGAGCGGACTTTTTCGCAATGCGCCTGCAGCGCCTTCCAGGCGGGAAGGGAAGTGAGGGGAGTTTGAACAGCGGTCGCGGTGGCGCTCATTGCGTTCCTCCAAGGGGTATCGGCTCTCTGTTTGGATTCGTCCTGGGCTCCTAAGGTCGCATCCTCATCTGGCCCTGTAACCTGTTCCCTGCAACCTGCAACCTGCAACCTGTAACCCGTAACCTGTAACCTGTAACCTGCAACCTGCAACCTGCAACCTGTCCCTGGCTTCAATTGCCGGTCGGGACGATTCCGGCGTTCTCCACCATCAGCATCGCCGTCCGCCGCAGGGCGCGGGTTCGGTGCATCACGCCCTTCGGCACCACAAATCCCTGGCGCGGGTTGAGCTCCACGGTGCGGCCTTCCAGATCGATGAGCAGCTGGCCCTCGATCACGTAGAAAAATTCATCATCCTCGTCGTGCTTGTGCCAGTGATACTCGCCCTCCACCACCGCCATGCGCACAACGCTGCCATTCACCTGGCACAGTGTCTGATTGAACCACTTATACTCGCACCCGTCCGCGAGCGCCTTCTCGTCGATCACCTCCAGCGGCTGATGCAGGATATTCAGGCGTGTTTCATAGGGGTAATCGGCAACAGAACCGGCCATGGGGACCTCCGTTTCGATTTGCCACCATGGTACGACGCAGAGATTAAAAGAGAAACGAGAGGCGGGGAATCACAGCAACAAGACGTCCTGACCACGAGCCTTCAATGCGCGATCGAATGTAACGACCTTCAGGCCGGCCGCCGCGGCAAATCCCAGAATATAAGCATCGGCCCAGACTTTTGGAGGGCTGCTTGCGAGCTGTAAAGCGGTCCCGGAAGGGCCGCTCCAGTCCATCCGGCTCAGGAAGATACGCGACCCGATCATCGGCTGTGATTCGGTCCCAATCCTTCCACCCGCCGGCCATGGTGTGGACGTCCTTTCCCATAGCGCGCTCGGTGGTAAGAAGCCGCAAAACCGAAATCTGCGTAAAGCGACAAAAGAGAAGTCGCTGGCCGGCTGCCCCCTCGAGCCAGAGTCTCGCTTTTTCCGAGTGGATGTGGTTCTTTCCACATCAAGGCGATCCACACCTTCACATCAGGGAAATTCAATGTATTCATAAATCTGTTCGTTGGTCAGGTCCACCTTTGGGCCGTCGGAGCCAAAAAGCGGAAACCGGACGCGACGGGGCCGTCGCCGCTCTTCTTTCAGGAGGACGGTTCGTGCTCCTGCCAACACCAGCTCGCGGATCGAACAGCCGCGAGCGGCGGCCTGCTCCTTGAGTTGGCGGTACAAGGGGGCGGGGATATCGACCGTGGTGCGGACAGAAGCCTGCTTCACGGAAGTGATTATCGCCACATGCCATAAATATGGCAAACATTGCGTCTGGGACAACATGCCGCCAGGTTCTACCCGGAGCTGCTCATCGCGAAATCCCTCGCCGCTTCCAACAGCCTCTTCACCGATTCCTTCGAGCATGACTCGGAATAAATCCGCAGCAGCGGCTCGGTCCCTGAAGCCCGCAGCAGCAGCCAGGTCTTCGCGGCATTCGGCCTGGCTTTTGCCTCGGGGTTGTCGAGCCAAAACTTGATTCCGTCCAGCGTCTCCACCTTCTCCACCGGCATTCCGGCGAATTCCTTCAACCCCGACCGGGCCTTCGCGATGGTCGCGTTCTTCAGCGCATCGGGAATATGCAGGTCGATACGGCCATAGTGATGCTCGCCATACTCCTGCTGCAGCCGCGCCACCAGCTGCCCCAGCGTCTTCTTTTCCTCGGCCATGACGTTGGCGATCAGCAGCGCGTTCAGCAGCCCATCGCGCTCCGGCAAATGGCGCTGGATACCGATCCCGCCCGATTCCTCGCCGCCGATCAGGATGTCCTCGGTCAGCATCAGGTCGCAGACAAATTTGAAGCCGATGCCGTGTTCGTGCAGCCTGCGCCCATAGCGCGCCGCTATGCGGTCCAGCATGGACGTGGTGTTGAAGGCGCGCGTAACGTCGCCCGGCCAGTGTTTGCGCTCCAGAATCCACTGCAGGATGACGGAATAGATTTTGTGCGGATCGACAAAGTTGCCGTTCTCGTCCGTTGCACCGATGCGGTCCGCATCCCCGTCTGTGATCAGGCCCGCATCGCATTTCCGCTCGACCACAATGTCCTGGCAGGCGCGAATGTGCGGCTCGATCGGCTCGGGATTGATGCCTGGAAACAGCGGATCATGATTGGCGCGAATCTCGACGTAGTCGACGCCGATTCCCGAAAAAATCCCCGCCAGAATGCCCGCTCCCGCGCCATACATGCAGTCAATCGCGAAGCGAAAACCCGACCTGGCAATCAAACCCAGATCGACGAACTTCTGAATCGCCTCCAGATATGGCGGCACAAAGTTTACCTGCTCGATCTTCGCGGTCGAGCCCGAGGGCAACGGCTTTCCCAGCAGACTTTCGATCTCCGCCATGATTGACGGGCTGCCCGAACCGCCGTAAGACGCTTTGTACTTCACCCCGTTCCACTGCGCAGGATTGTGGCTGGAGGTGATCATCACGCCGCCCGCCGCGCCCAGCTGCTTGACAGCGAAGGACAGAGCCGGCGTGGGCGTAATGCGGTCCGCCAGCTTCACCGGAATGCCGGCTCCGGCCAGCACCTCGGCGACCGCCGCTGCGAACGCAGGCGAGCCAAAGCGCGTGTCGTACGCGACGCACACGCCTTTGTTCGGATCTTCCCTTGCGAGAACGTAGCTGGCGATGGCCGCCGCGGCGGCGCGAACGTTCTCGAAGGTGAAGTCGTCGGCGATGACGCCGCGCCAGCCATCGGTGCCAAACTTTACCGGGGATTGGTTAGCCATTTTTCAGATGAGTTCTTCGTTGCCGCGCTCCGAAAGCTCCTTCACCACCTTGCCCACGTCCTGCGATTGATGCCGCGTAGTGATCAGCAACGCGTCTTCCGTCTCCACCACAACCAGATCCTGCACCCCCACCAGCGCCACCAGCTTGTCCGGGCTAAAGACGTAATTG
>JASHPM010000165.1 GCA_030038115.1 Acidobacteriaceae bacterium
CGCGCCGAATCGAGCACACCGGCCATGCCGATCACACGCTCTCGATTGAACTTCGACTGGCGGAACGCTGCCTGCGCCATCGCGTCCAGCGGATTGGAGACCACGATCAGAATGCAGTTTGGCGAATTTGCGGTGACCTTGCCCACCACATCCGACATGATTTTGTAATTTGTCTGGAGCAGATCGTCGCGGCTCATCCCGGGCTTGCGCGGAATACCCGCCGTAATGACCACAAGGTCGGAGTCGGCCGTGTCGGCATAATCATTGGTCCCGCTTATATGGCAGTCGCGCTTCTCGATCGGCATAGCTTCGAGCAAGTCGAGCCCCTTGCCCTGCGGAATTCCCTCAACCACGTCGATCAGGACAACGTCGGCCAGTTCTTTCGCGGCGATCCAATGCGCGGCAGTCGCGCCCACATTGCCTGCTCCCACAATCGTTACTTTTTTCCGCATACTTCTCCTCTGTTCGTCTTCAACGTATCTCTGCTTTCCAGGCGTGGCCTGGCCAGTTGTGTCTGGTGGCTGGTTTTCACATATTAGCGATCATCTTTGTGGCAAACTCACTGGTTTTAACCTTGGTCGCGCCCTGCATCTGCCTCTCAAAATCATAAGTGACATACTTTTGCTGAATTGTCTTCTCCATCGAGCTCTCAATCAGTTTTGCCGCCTCGGGCCATCCCAGAAACTCAAACATCATCACACCGGAAAGCATGACCGACCCAGGATTGATCACATCCTTGTCAGCATACTTCGGCGCGGTTCCGTGGGTTGCTTCGAAAACCGCATAGCCGTCGCCGATATTCGCGCCCGGCGCGATGCCCAGACCGCCGACCTGCGCCGCACAGGCATCGGAAATGTAATCGCCGTTGAGGTTGGGACAGGCCAGGATGCTGTATTCCCCGGGCCGAATGATCACCTGCTGAAAGATGGAGTCCGCGATGCGGTCGTTGATGAGAACCTTCTTCTTCCATTGTCCGTTGCCGTGGGTTTTGCCGATGGCGCCGAGCACGCTATTGATCTCGGCGTAGAGCTGCTGCCGGAATTCCTCATTGCCGAATTCCAGCCCCGGCTCAATCATGGCCGCATTCTGTTCTACCGTCAGGCCCGGGTTCGCCTCGACATTGCCGAGAATCCAGCTCTCCCGCTCAGTAACAACGTCATCGCGGAATTCTTCGACCGCTACTTCGTACCCCCACTCACGAAACGCGCCTTCGGTGAACTTCTGGATGTTTCCCTTGTGCACCAGGGTTACGGTTTTGCGTCCAGCCGCCAGGGCATGCCGGATGGCATAGCGCACCAGCCGCTTGGTTCCGGTAATGGAAATAGGCTTGATTCCGACTCCCGAATCCGCGCGGACTTTTTTCTTTCCGCCTTTCAGCATCTCGTCGTTGAGGAAAGCGATGAGCTTCTTCGCGTCAGCTGTTCCCTCTTTGAACTCGATGCCGGCATACACGTCCTCGGTGTTCTCCCGGAAAATAACCACGTCCAGTTTCTCCGGATGTTTCACCGGAGAGGGCACGCCGGAGTAGTACTTGACGGGGCGCACGCAGGCATAAAGGTCCATGATCTGCCGCAGGGCGACATTGAGCGAGCGAATGCCGCCGCCCACCGGCGTGGTCAGCGGGCCTTTAATCGACACGCGCAGATCGGTTGCCGCTTTGACCGAATCATCCGGAAGCCAGTTTTTGAACTCGCGGAAAGCCTTTTCGCCGGCGTAGATCTCAAACCACTTCACGGCGCGCTTGCCGCCATAGGCTTTCTCCACGGCGGCGTCGAAAACGCGCTGCGAGGCGCGCCAGATATCGCGGCCCGTGCCGTCGCCCTCAATAAAGGGAATGATGGGATGATCAGGAACGCTGTACTTCCCATTCGCATACTGGATCGCCTCGCCGTCTTTGGGCAGGGGCAAGCCGTTATAGCTGGTCTGCATGTGAGCTGATTTCCTTCGCTGAGTGGCTTTTGTGGACGGATCGAATACTCAAGCTAACACTCCGCAAAGCGGCGTGGCAACGTGCCCCACCGGATATCCCGCCCGCGGTAACATGAGGTTGATGCATGCGCCGAAGTTGAGGATTGGCTTTCCGATTGCCGCTCTCGTCTGGGCGTTTTGCGGCACTCAGATTGTTGCTCAGCCCGTGGCTGAACCGGCCCCGGTTCGTGTCGCGATTGTCGGGCTCGAACACGGGCATGTGGTCGGCTTTCTGCAGCAGTTCCCGAGGCAGCATGACACTGAATTGGTGGGCATCGTCGATGCCGACCCAGCGCTTTGCGCGAAATACGAACAGCAATTTCATCTGGACCACAGCCTTTTCTATCCAACTCTCGAGGATCTGTTCACCCACCAGCATCCACAGGCGCTGCTCGTTTACACGTCCATCGGGCAACATCGGCGCGTGATCGAAGCAGCAGCGGCCCATGGGATTGACGCCATGGTGGAGAAGCCGCTGACCCTTTCGCTGGAAGATGCCCTGGCGATTCGCCGCGCCGCGCGCGAGCACCATATTCATGTGCTGGTGAACTACGAGACGACCTGGTACCCCAGCAACCACGCCGTCTACGCTCTGCTCCGGGAGGACCGTCTGGGAGAGATTCGGAAGGTGGTGATCCACGATGGTCACCAGGGGCCGAAGGAAATCGGCGTACAGCCAGAGTTTTTACGATGGCTGACGGACCCAGCGCAGAACGGCGCCGGCGCGCTTTACGACTTCGGCTGCTACGGGGCGGACCTGATGACGTGGCTCATGCATGGCGAAGCTCCGCTGAGCGTCACGGCCGTGGCGCAAACCGACAAGCCAGAGACGTATCCGCGAGTCGATGACGACGCGACCGTCATCCTGCGTTACGCGAAGGCGCAGGCCGTGCTCATGCCGTCGTGGGATTGGCCTTTTGGACGCAAGGACACGGAAGTCTACGGCACAAAGGGCTACGCGATTGCCGTTAACCCGACGCAGATTCGCGAGCGGATCACCGAATCCTCCCCCGAGGTCGCCATCACGATCCCTCCGCTGCGTCCTCCGGAGGACACTTCTCTGCACTACCTGGCCGCCGTCGTACGCGGAGAGTTGCAGCCGCACGGCGACCTGACCTCACTCGACACGAACATGGTGGTTATGCAGATTCTGGATGCGGCGCGCCAGTCCGCCCGCACAGGAAAAACAGTGGTGCTGCATCCGCTGCCATAGCGCGTTGTTGGGCGGCGTATTCTGAGTATGTGACTCGTTTACGCGCCTCCATGCTTGTTCTGGGTCTGGGGTTGGCCAGCGTGCCCAGCGCCTCGCCGGCGCTCGGCCTGCAGTATTCCGCTGACCGCCCCGTGGGCGCGACGGCGCAACAGGCGCCTTCCTGGCAGAAAAACGCTGGCATCGATCAGAACCTGAATCGTGCTCTGCCGCTGAACGACGCGTTCAAAGATGAATCGGGCCGAAACGTGAAGTTGGGCGATTACTTCAACCATAACCGCGCCGTCATGATGGCGCTGGTTTATTACAACTGCCAGATGCTGTGCCCGCAGGTGCTGCACGGCATGGCGGCCGCGTTGAGCCAGAGCGGTTTTCATGCTGGAAAGGACTACGACGTCGTCGTCGCCAGCATCGATCCCGCGGACACGCCCGAGGATGCAGCTGCGGAGAAGCAACACTTCCTGTCCATGATCGACGCGCCGGCCAGCGCCGCTGGCTCCGTCCATTTCCTGACCGGGGCGCAATCCTCCATCACGGATCTGGCGCAGGCCACCGGCTTCCACTACGTCCGTGTCCCCGGTCCCGATGGCAAGATGACCCAGTTCGCGCATTCGAGCGTGATCATGATCGCGACGCCTGACGGCCGCATGTCGAAATACCTTTTCGGCGTCGACTATCAGCCGCGCGACGTGCGCCTCGCCCTGATTGAAGCCAGTACGCGCCACATTGGCACGTTCAGCGACCTGGTACTGCTCTATTGCTGCAGCTATTCGCCCACGCAGGGACGCTACACTGTCGCAGTGTTGCGGATTCTCGGTCTCGCCGGTCTGGGTTCTGTGCTCGCGGTCATTTTGTTGCTGTGGCTGCTGTCAAAGAAGCCGAAGAACATGCCCATCGGTGTTTGATCGGAACTATCAGGGCCGAACCGCGCGAGCGATCCGAGAAATCTAGCGACCCGCCGCGGCCCCGGAACATCCCACGAGCAAGGAGATTCTGCGATGAAAGCAGTTGTGCTTTACGAATACGGCGATATCGACCGGCTTGAATACAAAACCGACCAGCCGGTCCCGAGCTTTGGGCCGGATGAGGTGTTGGTTCGCGTTCGCGCCACAAGCATCAACCCGATCGACTGGAAGCTTCGCAGCGGCGCGGCTCGCGCGCGTATGCCTCTGCAGTTACCGGCTATTTTAGGACGCGATCTGGCTGGCGAAGTGGTTGACTTTGGCCGCGATGTCACTGGATTCAGGAAAGGCGCACGCGTCATGGCCCTGGCGCGCGGCACATACGCGGAATATGCAACGGTCAAGGCCGACATTCTCGCCCCCATCCCGGACGAGCTCAGCTTCGAACAAGCCGGCGCATTGCCGTTGGTGCTGACGACCGGGGCGCAGCTTGTGGAGCGCGCGGTGCAGGTGCAGCCGGGGTGGACGATCCTCGTCACCGGAGCTCTGGGGGGCGTGGGCCGCGCCGCTGTGCACGTCGCGCGCAAACACAATGCTCATGTCATCGCCGGCGTGAAGTCCTCGCAGCGCGAGGAAGCCACGAGCCTGGGGGCGGAACGCGTGGTGGCTCTCGACGACGCGAAGGACATCGCAACACTGCACGATCTCGATGCCATCGCCGACACAGTGGGGGGCGAGACCATTGGCAAACTACTCGGAGCCATAAAACCTGGCGGCGTGCTCGGTTCGGTTCTGGGTGAACCAAAGGAGGCTGCGGGCAAAAACATCCGCGTTGCGGCCTTCATGGCGCAACCGGACGCAAAGCGCCTGTACCAACTGGCCGAAGACGTGGCGCGCGGAGAATTCTCTATTCCAATTGCGAAGACGTTCCGTCTGGAGGATGCGCGCAAAGCGCAGGACCTGGCTGAGAACAAGCACCCGGGCGGCAAAGTGCTGCTGGTCGCTTAGCGATGGCTCGACAGCGCGGCGTGAGGCTGGTGGGCCTTCGCCGCGTCCTCATTTTTGGCCGCACCGGTTTGCGCGGGCTGGTTGCGCACCATCATGGCCGCGACATAGGCTGCGCCAAAGCCGTTGTCGATATTGACGACGCACACGTTGGGCGAGCAGGAATTCAGCATGCCCAGCAGCGCGGCAACGCCGCCAAAGGCCGCGCCGTATCCGATGCTGGTGGGGACGGCAATGACCGGAGCAGCCACGAGTCCGCCGACCACGCTGGGCAGAGCGCCTTCCATGCCGGCGCAGACAATTACCGCTCGCGCAGTTGCCAGTCCTTCGCGAACAGCAAGAATGCGATGCAGCCCGGCTACGCCCACATCCCAGATGCGGGAAACCTCGAGTCCCAGATACTCGGCGGTGATGGCCGCCTCCTCAGCAACCGGTAAGTCACTGGTGCCCGCGCAGACCACGGCGACCGGTCCTGCTTTCTCGACGGAGTGGTTGTCGCGCAATCCGATGATCCGCGCCTGATCGTGATAGACAGCCTCGGGCACGCGCAGCTTTACGGCCGCATACGCATCGGCATCGGCCCGCGTGGCGAGAACGCCGCCCCCGGCTGCGGCCATGCGCGCGAAAATCTCCGCTACCTGTACGGGAGTCTTTCCGGAGGCGTAAATCACCTCGGGCAATCCCAGGCGCAGGGCGCGATGGTGATCGATGCGCGCGAAGCCAGTGTCCTCATAGGGCATCTTCGCCAGTTCGCGCAGCGCCGCCGAAGGAGTGGTTGCGCCCGCCTGCACGCTCTCGAGCAGCTCCAGAATCATCTCGCGCGTCATCGTTTCGCCTTCATGCTGCTTAGCTCGCCGTACGCAGCCAGTGCAGCTTCCATCACAGCGCGCAGGGCAACGGCATGTTCGCGCGCCGCACGGCGGCAATCTTCGTATTCGGGCATCGCATTCAGGATTTCGCCGGCCGCCGAGGCAATTTTCATGCGAATCCTGCCAAATTGCGTTTCCACAGTTACAAATTCGCGATCCAGAATGACGCGTTCTTCCTCGCGACGGCGAATACCCAGAGTCGTTGTCTCCCGAAGCAGCAGTTTTTCCAAATCGTCTTCGTTTTCCGGCTTGCAGAGTACGGTCAACAGCGTTCCCAGGCGACCCTTCTTCATGGTCACGGGCGCAGCCATCGCATCCAGCGCGCCATGCTCCAGCGCCAGTTCCATGGCATGGGCCAGAACCTGAGGCGTGGCGTCGTCCAGCGCGCACTCCAGCACGACAACGCGATCCTGCGGGAAGGATCGCCTGGACGTCTCGCGCTGTGCCAGAGTCCCAATCGACAGCCGCAACACATTGGCAAATCCTTCGGGATTGTGGCCGCCAGCCCCGTAGCCGACTGTGCTGACCGCCAAAGGCTCCGACGCTTCGAACTCGCACGCGAGAGCGCGCAGCATAGCGGCTCCTGTCGGCGTAGTCAGCTCCATCCGCGGTCCCGCGGAATACACGGGCACACCCTTCAGCAATTCAGCGGTCGCCGGCGCAGGGACCGGCAATTTGCCGTGCGCACAGTTCACGAAGCCGCTGCCTACATTCACCGCCGAGCAACGCCACCGCTCAACCCCGAGTGAATCGAGCCCAACCGCGGCGCACACGATGTCGGCGATCGTATCCACCGCGCCGACTTCGTGGAAATGAACTTCTTCCGGCGATATGCCGTGGATCTTCGCCTCGGCCTGAGCGAGCAATTCAAACGCCCTCAGCGCAATTGTTTTTGCCCCTTCGGGCAAATCGGCGCCGGAGATCAGCATGCGAATCTGCGGCCAGTTCCTGCTGCGCGAGTGGGGGCTCTCCTCGCGTTCGTGTGCGTTACCGTCGCCGTGATGGTGATGGTCCGGGCGACCTGCGTTCTCCGCAAGCACTCCATGCTCCAGAACGTCTACTTTGGTTGCCCGAATCCCGCCGCGCTCGACGGAGTGAACGCGCAGCTCGGCCCCAATCTTCAGCGCCGCTGCGGCGTTCTGCAGAAGTTCCTCCGGCACGCCGGCGTCGATCAGCGCACCCAGCAGCATATCTCCGGAGATTCCGGCAAAGCACTCAATCCATCCAATCGTCATAAAGAAATTCAGGAACCCTCGCCCCGGGCACTCCCCGCCAGCATCTCCGCGGGCAGCAGCTCGTTCATGGAGCCGGATCGATAGCCATCGCAATCGACGGCCACATAGGGAAACCCCGCGCTGCGCACGGCGGCGGCCATTTTGCGGAAAAACTCCGGATCGAGCGCCGCAGGCATCTCCTCTTCCGCGATCTCAATGCGCGCCACGCTTCCGTGATGGCGCACGCGGAATCGCCGCAGTCCCAGCACATGCAGCGCCTCCTCGGCATCCTCTACCTGGCGCAACGTCTCGGTTGTTACGCGGCGCCCATATTCGATGCGCGACGACAGACACGCCGATGCGGGCTTATCCCACACGCGCAGTCCGGCGGACTGGGCGAGAGCCCGAACATCGGCTTTGCTCAGCCCCGCCTCTGCCAGCGGAGCCAGGACATGATGCTCGGAAGCTGCTCGCTGCCCGGGGCGAAAGTCCTTCCCGTCATCGAGGTTCAAGCCATAGGCCACAGCGGCAAACTGGCGCCTGATCCGCTCCGCTTCCAGCACGGTGAACAACTCGTCCTTGCAGTGAAAACAGCGGTCGCCGTTGTTGGCCGCGTATGCCTCGCGGTCCAGCTCTTTCGTCTCCAGAACCAGCAGCGGAATCTCATTCTCTTCGGCGAAGGCCAGCGCATCGCGGTAATGACTCCTCGCCAGTGAGGCCGAATCCGCCAGCGCGGCCAGCATCTTCTCGCCTAGCGCACGATGCGCGGACCACGCGAGGTACGCTGAATCCACGCCGCCGGAGTAGGCGACAATCACGCTGCCCAGCTTCCGCAGCCGCTCCTCCAGCACCGCTTGTTTGTCCTCGAGATTCATGCCCGGTATCTCGCCTGTTTCCTCATCGTACCCCGGTGCATGTCCCATTGGAAATCTTGAGGGAGCCGCGGAGAGGCTCGAACGAGGCCGCAAATCTGGGAATATAGATAAGGATGGCGACGCCCCCCACAGGCATCGTGTTCACCCCGGAAGAACGGCTGGCCCGCCGGCAACTCATGCTGCGGGACGCGATCTCCCTCCTCACCCTTTTCCTGATCACTGCGGTCATCTTCGTTCTCACTCTGTTTCTGTTTCGCTCCTTTACCAACCATCGACAGGAGCTGGGGGCTCGCTGGAAGGCGCGCGGCGAGGCTGCTCTGCGCGAGGGCCACCCGGAAGTGGCGATTGATGACCTGCGCTCGGCGCTGGCTTACGTACCGGATCGCGCAACGGAAATCGAGCTGGCCACAGCGCTGGCTGATGCGGGCAAGACCCAGGAGGCGATGGTCTATTTCACAACGCTTTGGGAGTCCGCACCGGGCGACGGCACCATCAATCTGCAGTTGGCTCGTCTTGCAGCAAAGGAGGGCAACGAAGCCCAGGCCATCCTGCATTACCAGTCCGCTCTCGACGGCACATGGCAGGGCAATGGCTACGATCGCCGGCGGGAGGTTCGGCTGGAGATGGCGCGCTACCTCATCTCGCGCCGCGAATACAATCCGGCGCGCACGCAGCTGTTGATCGCCGCCGGCAATGCCCCTGACGACCCTGCCATCAAACTGGAGATCGCCGGGCTGCTTGAGCAGGCGAATGCCCCACAGGATGCCCTCGGGATTTACAGATCGGTGGCTGCGCGCCGCGACTCACCGGTTGCCGCACCTGAGGGCGCGGGCCGCACGGCCTTCGCCCTGGGAATGTACCGGCTTGCGGACGACTACCTGAGTCGCGTCCTGGCCAGTCCGCTCGCCGCGGGACTGCCGGAGAATGAAAAGACGACTGACCGCGACATGGAGGATACTTCGTTCCATATCCTGTTGCTTTATCCGGCCTTCGATCTGCCGCCCGGCAAACGGGCGGAACGCGTGCTTTCGTTGACAAAGATCGCGCGTCAGCGGCTCACCAGTTGCAGTGGTTCCAGTCCTTCCGCGCCGCCCAGGCTGGCCGGTTTGGTCTCCCGCTGGAGTCAGGTTTCAACCCAGCTCACTTTGCACGACCTCGAACAACAACCGGATCTGGAACAGACCATCGTTCAGCTCGCGTACGATACCGAAACGATCACCGCGCAGGTGTGCGGGGAGCCTGCCGGCGACGACGCTTTGCTGTTGCGCATTGCTCGCAATCCTTCTGCTATGGAACAGGAATAAATGCCCGAACCGCCCATTCAGGCTGTGTCGACTCCTGTCCCCGATGTGGACGTTGCCGGGGCCACCACCTCGCCAGGCCCAGCGCCCGCGAGTCCGCCGCGCGCTGGTTTGTCCGCAACCCTCGACAAAATCGCCCCCACTCGCGGTGAGCGACTTTTCCTCGTCCTTTCTATCTTCATCGGAGTGATCTCAGGTTTATTGGTCGTTGCTTTTCGCATCGCCATCGAATGGATTCGCCTGCTTACCCTGGGATCGGCCCCGCATGGCGGCCAGTTCCGCCTGGTGTTCGCCCCCGCCATCGCAGGCCTCGTAGTGGCCGCACTGGTCATCTGGTTCTTCCCTGCGGCGCGGGGCAGCGGCGTCAACCAGACCAAAGCTGCCTTATATGTCTATGACGGTTTCATTTCTTTTCGCACCGTTATCGGAAAATTCCTGACCTCGGCACTGGCCATCGGCAGCGGTCATTCGCTTGGACCCGAAGACCCATCCCTGCAGATCGGGGCCGGGGTCGCCTCGATCATCGCGCGGAATCTCAATCTTTCGCGGCGACGCCTGCGCATGTTCGCGCCCATCGGCGCGGCCGCGGGACTGGCCGCAGCGTTTAACGCCCCGATCTCCGCCATCCTGTTTGTCATTGAAGAAGTCATCGGGAGCTGGAGCGCCGCCGTGCTCGGTTCCCTGGTGCTCTCCGCTATCTCCAGCGTGGTTGTCGCCCGCTGGTTCTGGGGACCGGAGCCCATGTTCCGCATCCCCTCCATCACCGTGCGCGATCCGCGCGAGCTGATGGCCTATGCGGTGCTGGGCGTCTTCGGCGGCCTGCTCGCCCCTGTTTTTTCTCTGTCGCTGGGTTATCTTCGCCCACGCCTGCGCACTCTTCCCCGCTGGAGCCTGTACCTGCAGCCTGCCCTCGCCGGGCTCATTGTCGGGACCATCGGCTTTTTCGGCTTTCCTCAGGTCATGGGCACCGGCTACGACGTCATCGACCAGGCGCTGCACGGCCAGTTTGTCTGGCAACTGCTCCTCGCTCTGGTCTTCCTCAAGCTGCTGGCGACTACAGTGTCGTTCTCCAGCGGAACCCCGGGCGGCATGTTCGCGCCCACGCTGTTCATCGGGGCCATGCTAGGTGGTGCGGTCGGGGGCTTCGAAAAACACTTCTTCCCGCATTTGACCGGAACGGTGGGCGCTTATTCGCTGGTGGGCATGGGCGTGCTCTTCGCCGGGTTCCTGCGTGCTCCTCTGACCTCGGTGTTTATGGTGCTCGAGGTGAGCGGCAACTACTCCATTGTTCTCCCGGTGATTCTTGCCAACACGCTGGCGTTTCTCATCTCTCGCAGTTTGCAGCCGGTGGGTATTTTTGAAATCTTCACGCAGCAGGACGGCCTCGACCTGCCGTCGATGGAGGAGCAGCGCGAGGAAGCGGCGCTCCATATCGAAGACGCGCTGCAACCCGTGACTGTCCCTGTGGTGAACGGCAGCGACACTCTCCACGCCGTCTCCCAGGCTGTTTCCGAGGCTCATGCCACGGCCTGCCTCATCCGCCTGATCGACGGCGCCTGGTACGCGATGAGCGCAGATGAACTTACCAGCGCCGCCGCCACGCTCACGCCCGAAACTCCGGTCCAGCGGTCTCTGAAAGCCGACCGGACGCCGCTGCTCTTCCCCGACATGCCCCTTGAATCAGCACTCCATTTTTTCCCGCGCTGGCCGCTGCTGCCGGTTCTGAATCGCGCCAGCCGGGAGACTGTGGAGGGAACGCTGACTATCGACGATGTTCTGCGCTGTTATCGCAGCACGGAATAGCTTGCATCGCCAGCCTCACAACACTACGCTCAAGATTCAGGGATTCTGCGCAACAAGCCACTCATGCTGAGCCTCTATCAACGGCTGATTCTCGGCTGTCTCCTGCTCATCACGCTGGTCACCACGGTCAGCCTGCTGGTGCGCACCTCCTTCGTGCGCCTGGCCGCCCTGGATGCCCAGGTGCGCATTGCTGAAACGGCGGTCGCGTCGCTGGCTTCGGCGCAGGGCGCTCTGGCTCATGAGGAACTGATTGCTGCCCGCATCGCGACGGGAGATTCCACCTTCTCAGATTTTCGCGATCAAACCAGTCACACCGAGATGCTTCTGCGCGCGGCCACGGAGGACGTACGCAGCTTCGATCCCTCAATCCCCGTCGAACGTCTCGCTCGCGAACACCAGCGCCTCTCGGAACACCCCCCCGAGGACCCGGCCGAACTCACCCGCTCCCTCGAATCGCTGCACGTCGAGCTGCGCCGGGATCTCGATCAGCTTTCCACTCGCCGCTATACGAGTGTCACGGCTCTGCGGGGTCAACAGAACGAGCTCCGTGCACGCCTCATCGCCGCCTGCGGGCTGGCCATCGCTGCTGCCACCGTCATCTCGGCGGTGATGCTGATCCTGGTGATCGCGCCGCTGCGGCACACCGCGCGGGTAGCCCGGCGCATCGGCCAGGGGGATCTCCACCAGCGGGTGGAATGGCGCTCCAAAGACGACCTGGGCACCATCGCCACCGAGCTCAACCGTCTGGCCATCCGCCTTCGCGACCTGCGCGAAACCGAGTCCGGCCGGCGGCAGATGGAGTTCCAGCTCGCCGATGCCGTCGTGCGCTCGATTTTCGAACCGGTCATCGTCACCGACGGCAAGGGCCAGGTGCTCAAGCTGAACCAGGCCGCGGTCGAGGTGCTTGGCAGCTCTGCCGAGGGTGCGGAAGTCGATCGTATGGTCCTCGCCAGCACGCCGGGCGGCGACAAGATTCTGAACGCTATCCGCGCAGCCGTCTCCATGCAGCGCGCTACCACCGCGGAAGAAGGCCAGGCCGCGCTGCTCCCCATGCGCATCGGCAAGGAGGAACGCAGCTACCGCCTGCGCACCACGCCTATGCGTGACAGCGAAGGCAAGCTCCTGGGCGCGGTTACGCTGCTCGAAGACGTGACGGAAATCGCCGAGGTCGATCGCTTCAAATCCAGATTCCTCTCCGTTGCCTCACAGAAGCTGCGCGAGCCGATTCGCCGCCTGCGTCTGGCGCTCTACGCGCTTACCCAGGGTCACGCCGGCGAGCTGCGCCCGCTGCAGATGGAACTGGCCACCAACGCGGTCCACGAAGCCGAGCACCTCGACGATCTGATGCTCGACCTGATCGAGGTGGCCGAACTCGAAACCGGCCGCCGCCAGCTGCGCACCGAGAAAGTCCGCCCCATCGACGCTCTGCGCGATGCTGTCGTTCGCTTCCGCGATGAGGCCCAGGATAAGAACATCGATATAGAGCTGCTGGCTTTCGAAGACGTCGCATACGTTCAGGCCGACCGCCGTGCCCTCCGCACCATCCTCGACAACCTCATCGCCAATGCGCTGCGCTACACCCCTGAAGGCGGACGCATTCGCCTCGGCGCCACCGAGCAGCAGGAGCGCGTCCAGTTCTTCGTCCATGACAATGGCCGCGGCATCGAAGCCGAGCGTTTGCCCACGATCTTCGGCAGATTTACCGGGGATCCCGCCAGCGGCGGCACCGGGCTTGGCCTCGCTCTGGTGCGCCGTCTGGTCGAGTCGCAGGGCGGCCAGGTATCCGTGGAGAGCCGCCTCGGCGCGGGCACGACTTTCCGCTTCACGCTTCCCGTTTCCATCGCAGAACCGGACCGTCATCCTGTGGAGGCTGGATGAGCAGCCCGCCGCCAAGTCTGCCGCCCGAGCCGACGGACCTCACGCCGCCTCGGCGCGATACACCGGAACCCGGACGCCTGCGCATCTATCTGGGCGCCGCACCCGGTGTGGGCAAGACCTATCGCATGCTCGAAGACGCCCACCTCATGCGCCGCCAGGGCATCGACATTGTCATCGGCCTCATTGAGCCTCACGGGCGCGCCGACACCGCTGCGCTCATCGAAGGCCTTGAGATCATCCCACTGCAGGAAATCCAGTACCGGTCCGTCACCCTGCGCGAAATGGACCTCGAGGCCATCCTCGCGCGTCACCCCACGTGGTGCATCGTCGATGAGCTGGCCCACAGCAACGTGCCCGGCTCGCGCAACCACAAGCGCTACGAGGACGTGCTGGAGCTGCTCGACGCCGGCATCAATGTAATGACGGCCATGAACGTCCAGCATCTGGAGACGCTTAACGACGCGGTCGCCCGCTCCGCCAGCACGCAAATCCGCGAAACCGTGCCCGACAGCTTCCTGCGCCGCGCGGACGAGGTGGTCAACGTCGACATCACCATCGATGAGCTGCGCGACCGCCTGCGCCACGGCAAAATCTACGCGCCGGAAAAAGTCGAGCAGGCTCTCGCCAACTTCTTCCGCAAAGGCAATCTCAACATGCTGCGCGAACTTGCCCTGCGCACCACGGCCGAGCAGGTGGGCACCGCGGCTGCCGAGTACCGCCGCATTCAGGGACTGGAGCAAGCGCCCATCCCGGAAAAGGTGATGGTGTGCCTGTCGCCCCGCGCCGGCATGGAGCGGCTGGTGCGCGTAGGCGCGCGCATCGCCGGCCGCCTGGCGACCGACTGGTACGTTGTCTACGTCGAGACTCCCGATACCGACCATCGGCACGGCGATCCCGAAGCGTTCAGCCGCCTCGAGGAATATCAACGCATGGCGCGCGATTTAGGTGCCAGGGTGATTACTCTCAAGGACAAGAATGTCGCGGACGCCCTCATCGAATTCGCGCGCAAGGAGAACATCTCCCACGTCGTCTTCGGGCAGTCGGCGCGCTCGCGCTGGGATGTCCTCCTGCGCGGGTCGATCATCAATCGCTTCCTGAACGAAATGCGCGACGCCACCGTCCAGGTCGTCCCCGTCCAGAAAGAAAGGAAATAGGGCTACTGTTTCTTCAGGACAGCGTCGCTGTTTTCGTCCGTGGTGATCGCAGACTCCAGCTTACGCAGGGTGCCGTACTCGCCCGGCTCCAGTTCAAGCTTCTTCAGCACGTATTCGCGCTTGTAGTGGAGCGTTCCGGCCTCCGCTTTCACCTGGCTGTGATAGGTTGCGAAGCCCACATCCACGCTGACCGGATCGGGGACATCGTCCACGGCGTAGCCTGCCGGAATCTTCACATCGAAATCGTCGCGCCACGTCCCCACGCCTTCAAAGCTGATGGGAACCTTGCGCGGCTTGTCATCCAGACCGTCGGCATCCGAGCCTACCACGCGCGGCCGCACCAGCAGCAGATTGCCCGCGCCTTTCGCATACAGCGGCGCAGTGATCGAATAGTCCATCTCGAGGGGCTGGTCCAGCTCGCGCACATGCGCGACTTTTTCTGTGCCCAACGTGAAGGTCGAGAAGTCGTGCTGCAGCAATCGCTCCACCAGCTCCCGCTGCTCTTTGTCGCTGTCCATCGCCAGGCTGCCGCGCATCCGGTCCGACAACGCCCCATAGCGGAGCACGGTGATGTCACCCTTCAGCGTTCCGTCCGGGGCCAGCTCGAAGTTCGCTTTGCGATCGATGGTGTCGGTGTCCGGCTTGAGCACCGGCAGAGGAATCACCTGGCTGTCCGCGCCCGCTGCCAGCAATCCATATCCCCCCTGTAAATACACCGGCAACTGGCCCACGGGAACATAGGGATTCGTGGGATCGAAAATCAGATACCGGCGCCCGGTCTTCGCCGTCACCACCGCTTCGAGGCGCGGGTTCTCATATCCCTTCGGGATTTCGATGGCCATAATCATGTGGTTGCCGGCAATCGACGGCGTGCCTGGATCGACGAAGCCGCGGGCGGTATCCACGGCCACCCACGTGGCGCGAATGCCGACGGCGTCCAGCATGGCGATCATCAGCGTGGCTTTGTCCTTGCAGTCGCCGTAGCGCTTCTGGAACACGTCCTCCGCCGCGTGCGGCTGCAGATTGCCGATCCCAATCTCGATGCCCACATAGCGGATCTGCTGCTGCATGAAATCGGCGACTTTTGCGAGTCGCGCCATAAAATCGCCGTCACCGGCTACGGTCCTCGCCTCGGTTGCGATGTCGGAGCCGCCTTCGCTGCGGGGCGCGGCCAGCTGGTAGTACCAGTCGCCGATCTTCGCCCACAGCGCATCGCCCTCGGGAACCGGATCGGCAGCGAAATGCACACTCATTCTGGCTGCCAGGGCTCTCCACTTCGGCGCCAGCGGCACGTCCGAAAGGTCGATCCCGTCAATGTTGTTCTGCTCCCAGCGGAAATGATTGGGGGCAACCTCAGCGGGCTGCACACGGTCGTGCCGGAACCAAACAGCGTATTGATGCCACCCGGCCGGGAGGTCGATCTCGAAGGCAGAGTGAAGAGTCGGCACCTCATTTTGGAAGCTCCATTCGCCTTCGCTGTCCCACGAGGGCAATTGCGTCGTGGATTCCCACGCCACGATGCCGCCCGGATCGGCGCCCGGCGGAGATGCCGTTTTGACGCGTTCGTCGTTGTAGAGGATTCCGGACTCGTCCGCGCCGACCTCCACGTACTCCGAGTCCTTCATCGCGTAGTGGTGCCCATCCTGGCCGATGCTCCAGACGTGAAACGACTCGAGTTTCTCGTCCTTTGAAAATGCGGCAAAGGGCATCGCGAAATTGCGCCCCTGCGGGCGCAGAATCTTCACGACCGCACGGTATCGCTCTACCGCCTTGCCATCGGGCGCAACCGTCAACAGTGTGTCCTCGAGCAGATAGATCGCCCTGGCATCGTGCCATTCGGCCTTCAGGGGTGTGTTCGTCGACGCCTGCATCACCCAGTCGGGCAGTTGCGCATCCTTCGACGCATGCGCCGAGCCTGTGCATCCCGCCAGCAAAGCCGCAATGAGAGCGGCTGCCTGGAGCTGGCCAGCCCTCACGCCGGACATGGAACGGAACGGTGCGCTGAACCATAGGCTGAGAATGCGGCGTCCTCGGTGGTTTGTCCTCACTGGGTCGCTCCTGAGCCGTTCGCCGCGCTGGCTGGTACCGGCACGCGGTCCAGCACGAGCTGCTGCTGATCCTGCGCTCCGGCCTTCTGGAAGAAGTCGCGCAGTTGCGGATACTCATCTTTGCTGTAAACCGTATTTCCCAGGGCCAACAGCCGAGCCTGCTGGTACATGCTGCCCGATGCGGCGTACTTTGCGATGTAATCCGCGTTTCTGGGAAACGGGATCTGCGCGTTCGAGGGAGTTCCTTCCACCGTTAACCCCGGCGCCAATGCGATCTTCACCTGGTCGCGCAGAGCATAAGGATAGTGCAGATCGACGGGGTTCTCGCGCTTCTCTTCCGGGAAGAGCGGTTTGGTATTGGCCTCAAAGAATGTGCCGGGCAGCAGAATTCTCTTCCCCGTCTGCGTGCCCATGCCACCACTCACTTCCAGCGTCGCCACCAGCGGCTGCGACGCGTCGGTCAGCCCGGTTAATTCCGTCGTTTTCACCTGCACGCCGTCAGGAACCTGCCGTTGCATCTCCTCGGCGATCCGCCTCTTTGCCTCCTCCTCGTCATCGCGCAGCGCCAGCTGCCGCCAGCGCAGCGCCTCGACGCCGGTCATGGAAAGTGTGATTGTTCCTCCGACTTTTCCGTCGGCCCCCAGCTGCAGGACCGCCCTCCGTTCGACCACGCTGTCCTTGTAATCCGCCGCCGGCGTCAGCACCGCCGCCGTGCCGCCGTCGGTCTGGCGAATTCCCATCACCTGGGTGTGCATCCAGTGCAGCTTGCCATACTCGCAATAGCGCTGGCCGGGATCGAAAAACATATCTTTGCCGCCCACGTTCACAATCGCAATCTCGTCGGTGAGCTGGCGCCAGTTCAGCCAATTGGGATTCAGCACCTCTTTGTCTCGTTCTGTAACCACCATCGCCGATGTTTTCAGCCCCGCGGCCCGCGCCATCGCGATGAACAGCCGGGTAATTTCGTTGGGTGAGCCACGCTTCTGGTCCCAGATGTCAGCCGCGGTTTTCACCTGCACGCCCTGCGCCTTGTTTTCTTCCTCGGAACGTTTCCGCGAGAACTGCGTGTTCTCCACCGTCATGACAGCGGCGTAAATCTTTCTCAGCTTCTGATCGTCCGTATCTCCGGGCGCCACGATCCCCGCCACAGCCTTGCTGATCCGGTCCGACGGCGCGGCAAATCGATCTACCTCTTTCGACCAGACCTTGCCACCACCTTTCCAGAATTCCTGAGCCGTCACGTTCCCTGTGTAGTAGAAAAACAGCCGGTAAGAAAAGCTGTTCAGCGGCGGCGAATACGGCTCGTCCGGTATGGGCGGTACATCCTTCACGACCAGATCGAACCCGCCCGGCAAATCGCGGACCTTCGCCCCCGGAGGCAGCTCTGGATCGTAGACCAGCCGAGTCGCCGGAGTAAACTTGCCCTCGGCGTCGGGCACCATGATGAGATTGGAACTGTTTACGTCCATCGGCATCGGCACGAAATGATAATGCGCTTCGTGCACGAAAACAGCCGGCTGCAGATACCATTCAGGCCAAAAAACAATTCCGTCATCGCACTGATATTCCCACCGGTATTCGAGAATGCTCCCCACCTGCACGTCCGGCATGGAGAAGACCTTCGCCATCTCCTTCAGGCCGCCCCTCTTCACCAGTTCCTTTTCGTACGGCTGGCCGGTAAATGGAATAACCGTCCCATCGCTGTGGATCGTTCGCCCCTCCACGCCGCGTATGTTCCAAACTCGCGATACGTAGGGGATCTCGATGTTGCTGAATTGTTCTTTTCCTCTGTCTGTCAGAATTTTGACTCGCTCGTAGACACGGTAGTAGTGCTCCTTAACGTCGATGTACTCTTCCCGGTACAGATACACCGCAGGCGCATCCGGCGCCAGCGGATCGGAGGTCATCTTCAGCTCTTCCGGCGTTGGCTGAGTCCAGTTAGGAGCGCCAAACGCCGGTAAGCACACGAACAGAACGGAGCACAGCGGAACCAGGAGCAAAAGAAACCGGCGATATGAATGTCCCATGGCAGAACCTCAAGAACCTAAGTTACCCCGATATTGCGAACTGAACCTCATTACTCGCTCTTCCCCTGTGCCGCAGGCGTGCTGGTTTCCGGCGCCGATCGCTGCAGCACGAGCTGCTGCTGATCCTGCGTCCCGGCCTTCTGGAAGAAGTCGCGCAGCTGGGGGTAGTCCGACGACTTAAAGAGCGTTGCGCCCAGGGCGATCAGCCGCTCCTCGTGACAGGTGCTGCTCGCGTTGCTGTAAGCCGCCTTGTACAAGGCCAACGGCGGCATCGGAACGCTCGCGGCGGCGGGCAGGCTCTCGATGGTCAGCCCCGGCGCCAGCGTCAGGTCCACCTTGTCCTGTGCAACGTACGGATAATGCAGGTCCACGGGATTCTCACGCTTGCCCGCGGCAAACAGCGGCTGCGCCCGCGCCTCAAAAAATGTGGCGGGCAGAAAGACGCGCTTCCCGGTCTGTGTCCCGAGGCTTCCACTCACATCCGCCACGACCATCAGCGCCGACGAATAGTCTGTGAGTCCGACAAAATGGGTGGTTTTCACCACCACGCCATCGGGAACCCGGGCCTGCAACATCGCGTCGAAATCTTTCTTCGCCTGCTGCTCATCGCTGCTCAGGACCTGCTGCCGCCAGCGCAGCGCCTCGGCTCCTCCCATCGAGATGCGAACTGTCCCCTTCAAAGCCCCATCCGCACTGAGCGCCAGATCGGCGGTTCGCAGCGTTTGATTGTCCTGATAGACAGCGGCGGGAGTTATGATCTCGGCGGTACCGTTATCGGTCTGGCGAATCGCGGCCAACTGGGTGTGCATCCAGTGCAGCTTGCCAAATTCGCAGTAGCGCTGGCCGGGATCGAAGTACATGTCCTTGCCGCCCACGTTCACAATTGCAATCTCGTCTTCAAGCTGGCTCCAGTCGAGCCAGCCGCCATTCAGCAGGGATTTGTTCCGTTCAGTTGTTGCTGCTGCATAAGCCCTGAATCCCGCCGCCCGCGCCATAGAAATGAACAGCCACGCAATCTCGTCGTCGCTCCCCCGCTTCTGCTCCCAGATATCGGCTGCCGTTTTTACGCGCAGTTCCTCGGCCGTGTTTTCAGACGCGGAACGCTCGCGCGTGAAGCGAGTGTTCTCCACCGTCATCACCGCCGCATAAATCTTCCTCAGCTTCTGGTCGTCGGTGTCGACGGGAGCGAGGATTCCCGCCACTGCCTGCCGAATCTTGTCGGAGGGATTCGCGAATCGGTCGACCTCCTTCGACCAGGCCTTCCCTTCCTCTTTCCAGTAATCCTGCCCCGAAATTGCTTCCGAATAGTAAAAGATCAGCTGGTATGCATAGCTGTCGAGCGGCGGGGAGAACTCCTCGCTGGCAATCGGCGGGATGTCGTCGACGAGCAGGTCGTAGCCGTCCATCCCGGCGCGTACTTTCACCCCCGGCGGCAGTTCGGGATAGTAAAGCAGCCGGTTGGCGACCGTATCTCTCCCGAACGCATCCTTGCCGGTCAGAATCTTCATGGTCCTGGCCAGGTCGAGGGGGACGAAGTGGTAGTGCGCATTGTGCACGAATACCGACTGCTGAATATAAAAGTGCGGCGGCATATACCAGTTGTCGTCGTACTGCAGCTCGTACCGGTACTCCACGATGCTGCCCACCTGCACATCCGGCATGCTGAAGACCTTCGCCATCCAGCGCACATCGCCACTCTTGACGAGCTCTTTGCTGTAGGGCTTTCCCGTAAAGGGAACGATGGTGCCGTCCGCGTGAATGGTGCGCCCCTCCACGGCCCTGATGTCCGACATTCCGCCTTCATACGGAATCTCGATGTCGCTGAACTGTTCCTTCCCCTTTTCGGTCAGGATCTTGATGCGCGCATACACCCGGTGGAAGTGCAGGTTATCGTCGACGATCTCCTCGCGGAAGAGATACACGGCAGGCGCGTCGGGCGCCGCCGGATCGACCGTCATCGCCAATTCCTGAGGGGTCGGCTGCGTCCACGTGGGCGCGGCAAACGCCGGAATCGCGGCGATCAGGGCAAGAGACGTGAAAAAGAAGAAACGGCGCAGAGAACAAAACACGGCGGGCCTCACCATCGGAACGATTTGGGAAAACTCCACACGGATTCCTGAGAACCCGCAATAGCCTGTTTACCGGAAGATAAATGTAGCTTCTTTGTAAGTCCTCCACATGACATATGCAAGATAAATTTCAGTTATCGCCTGGGAGCAATGTTCTTGCTCTGGCGCTGCGCCAATCGCCATGTCCAAATCACTGGTTTTTCCCCTGCGCGGCCGTCGCCTGATCCGCCGCCGGCGTTAGCTTCAACACGAGCTGGGCCTGATCCTGCGTGTTGATCTTCTGAAAGAAATCCCTCAGTGCCGGATAGTCCTTCGTCTGGTAGAGAATGCCAGCGACCCTTTCCAGCCGGCCGTACTGATAAACACTATTCGCGTTCTTGTACCTCTCGACAAAGTCGGCATTGGGGAGGAGTGGAAATTCAGCATCGCCAGGGAGGACTTCAACCGCGGCATTCGACGGCAGCTTCAGCCGGAACTCGTCCTGCACGGCATAGGAATAATGAAGATAGACGGGATTCTCCCGCGTAGCGTTCACAAATCTCGGCTTCGATTGCGCCTCAAAGAAGGTCCCCGGCAGAAACATGCGTTTACCTCTGGCCGACCCCAGGGGTCCACTGACATCCAGCACCGCAGTCAAAGGCTGCGTGTAATCGGTCAATCCGGAGAACTGGCTCATCTTCACGGTGACGCCGGCGGGCATTTGCTGCTGTATCTCGTCCGCGAATTCCTTTTTCACGCCTTCTTCGTCGCTTTCCAGCGCTTCCTGCCGCCAGCGCAGCGCCGTGGCGCCTGTCATGGTCATCCTGATCGATCCGTGAACCGATCCGTCAGCATCCATGGCAAGATCGGCGAACCGCTTTTCGGTGGTGTCGGTGTAGAGGGGGAGCGGCGTTTCCGCGATCTCGGTCCCTTTGTCGGTCTGCCGGACTCCCATCGTCCACGTGTGCGTCCAGTGCAGCTTGCCGAACTCGCAATAGCGCTCTCCTGGATCGAAATACGTTTCTTTGCCACCGATATTCACGATGACAATCTCGTCGTCGAGCTGGTCCCAGTCCAGCTGTCCCTTCATGAAAACGTTCTGATCGCGGTCGGTCACGAACATGGCATATGCTTTGAACCCGGCGGCCCGCACCAGACCCAGGAACAGCATCGTGATTTCCCGGTCGTTGCCGCTTTGCTGCTGCCAGATGTCCGCCGCGTTCCTGAACTTCAGCTTCTCCGCCTTGTTTTCCGTGCCGGTATGCTCACGGGTGAAGCTCGTATTCTCGATCTTCATAACCGCTGCATAGATTTTGCGCAGCTTCACATCGTCGCTGTCCCCCGGAGACACGATTTGGCCCACCACCGTCTTCAGCTTGTTGGCTGCGGAGAAGTCTTCTACCCCGTGCGACCAAATCCAACCTTGCTGTTCCCAGTATTTTTCCGGCGTGTCCACGCCTGGGTAGACGTAGTAGAACAGGACCCGATACCCCAGAGCGTGCATGGGTGGCGAGTCATCCTCGTCGGCCGCCGCGGGCACATTATTGAGCACCAGATCCCAGCCTTTGCTGTTGTCAGTAATCTGCGCGTCCGCGGGCAGGAACCGGTTCGCCGCTACGGTTCCACCCGGACCCGGCACAAAGTGGTAGTGCGCCCGATGCACCAGCACCGGCTGCTGCAGGTGCCAGCGCGGCGGCCACCAGTCGCTGTAAGTCGTCTCGTAGCGGTACTCCAGAATGCTTCCTACCTGCACATCGGGCATGCTGAATCCCTTTTCCATGTAGCGCACGCCGCCAGCCTTTACGACTTCTTTCTGCCAGGGTTTCCCTGTGAACGGAATCACCGTGCCGTCGCTGTGAATAGTGCGCGCTTCGACGCCCTTGATGTTTTCTTCCTTGTCCTCATATGGCATGGTGATGTCGGAGAATTGCTCCCGCCCGGCTTCTGTCAGGATTTTGATCCGCGCGTAGAACGTGTGCGCATGCTTCACGTCATCGACGGTCTGTTCCAGAAACAGATACACCGCAACCGCACCCGGCGCTGCCGGATCTGCGGTCATTTTCAGCTCTTCAGGAGTGGGTTGGGTGAAGTTAGAGGAGCCAAAGGCGGGGACAAAAGAGGTCAGCGCAAAGAACAGAAAGATACCACGCAGCAGTCGAACCATGGCAGGGGCCTCACAACTCACGGGATTATGCCTGCATTGCACACCTGTTCCCATCCATGCACAATCCAACTTCGGGGGAAAACCGCGCTTTCGTAATCGTCGCCAGGTGACCTGGCTCAGGTTACGGCGCCAGATACGGCCTCAGCCCATCCCACGGATAGAGGCCCGTCGGGCCCAGGTCCGATTCCACCTGCGGCCGTACCACCCAGCGCACAAAGAAGCCAACTACCTGGTCGTTGTAGTTCCGCGTATTGTTCAGCGAAAGAAAGCCGCCGGCGAACCAGTGGTCGTTGAGGTGATACGCCATCTCGCCCTTGAAATCGTAGTTGCCGCTCACCACCGTTTCCGCCGAATACGACGCATTGCTGTTGGCAACCTCGAGTGCAGTATCCAGCGGGAAGAAGGGCACGCTGTCCTGCTGGAACCCCTCAACACCGAAGGCGGCTACCACGCTGTAATGGAGGTTTGCCCCGTATCTCCCCTGGAAGGAGAACGGAACGTTGGCCAGATAGTAGGCCTGGGGGCTGAAGTATCCACCCTGGCCATAAGTAAAGAAGTTCGTGTTATGCGCGTAGTGCATGCCGAAGAAATTCACGCCCAGGGTTAGATTGCCCTGGTCGGGAATTTCCTTCACGCGCCAGTAAGCGCCCGCATCTCCGTCGATACGATCGTTGTTCTGTACGTGAACGCCGGTAAGGTACTGCCCGCCGCCGCTTACATAGAAGCCGGAGGTAGGATCGCTCTTGCCGAACTGCACATCGCCGCCGGTCGCGATTACACCACCCCAGATATTTCCCTCAAATCCAGGGCCCACCGATCCCGGATCGTGCAAACCTGAATACGAAAGCTGCGAGTCCTTCACCGAATCGCGGCTGGCTATGAAAGTGAGAGGTCCGTTTCCCGGCTTCCAGTTCAGCCGCCCGATCACGTTCGAAACCAGGAAGCCCCACGGCGAATAGCCCACGCTGGCCGCGAGATTCGAAGTCGCGAGCTGCACTTCACCGCCTACACCCGTCGCGTTCTGCTGGGGCAGGACGGAATTCGGCGGGGCAGTGCCCAGCCGTTCCACAACGCCTCCGGGCAGAAGGGGCGAGGTTACTGCACTACCCGAATCGAGGAACACCGGGTTCGTAACGATGGTCAGCCGGGCCGCTTCGCCCATCGGCGCCGATGCCTCAAACGGAGCGGAGAGCGCGGTGAGCGAATCGAAGCCCGGCGTTCCGCTGCGGTGATTCACCAGTCCCGTGCCGCCCAGCCATGCGCTATAGCCGGCCTCAATGTTATTGAGGTTGATCTGCGCCTGTTCCCGCAAATCGCGCTGGCGGACGATCGATGGACGCTCATACGGTCCGCGCAGCGGGGGCAGATTCTCCCGCATCAGCTCATCGTCGGTTGCCCCGTTTGGCGCAGGGGGCCTCTCGAAATAGTCCGGCGCCGGCTCCGCCTGAATTTGCTGCGACGGGGGCGCATATTGGGTCGAGACGATCGACGGATCGATCGGCTTCTGCGCGGCCTTCAGCGTGGCCTCCGCCTGCTGCATCGCCTGGTCCGTCGCATTGGGCAACGGCGTCAGCGCCGGACTTGTCTCCAGTCCAAGCTGCTCGGGCTGTTGCTCCGGAATGCTGGCCGCGGCAGTCTGGGTTTCCGGATTGGCCGTTGGCAGAGATGCCTGCGGTATGTACGGCTTCACCGGCGGTTGGGCGGGCCTCTCCGGCTTGACGGCCGAACCCGGAGCGCCGGGTGCAGCCGGATTTGTGGCTGGATTCGTGGTTGTTGGCGCCGTTCCGCCCGCGGGTGGTGTCGGATTCATATTCAACGGAACGGGGGCAGGCACTGGCGGACCGGGAAGCTCGCTCGATCCCCCCGAGCTTTGCACGGCCGGGGTATTGACGATCTGCACCGGCGCGGTGCCCATGTAGTAAGGATCAGGCCCAAGCGGTTGATTCGTGGCCCGGGGCGCAGTCGGATTCGGATTGCTGTAGCTCGGCAGCGGCACGCCGGCGCCCTGACCCTCCCCTGCCGCGTCCCGATCGGGATTCAGCAGATTCACGAGGTCCGTGGGCTTCTCCGGCCGGGTCTGCTTCACCAGATCGGACTGATCCAGCTTGTGCGCGAGGGTGGCCGACGGAGACGGGGCCGGCATCGCATTGAGCGAAGCTCTCCAGTAATCCGCGGCTCGGGCACGATCGCCGCGCGCCTGCTCAAACTGCGCTGCGGACATCAGCACCTTAGGATCGTTGGGAAATTTCGCCAGCGCATCGCGCAGCCATTCCTCGGCCTGCTTCATGTTCTGCACGGCAATCGCCGCGCCCACCATGCCCTGATAGTCGGAAGCCGAAGCATTCGTCATGTCGAGCGCCTGGTAAATGGCCATCGCGTCTTTGGGTTCACCCGCCTGCACAAAACCTGCCGCCAGCGCGGTGCTGACCGCGGGATTGCCGGGAAACGCCTCCGCCGCCGCCATCAGGATTTCCACTCCGCGGCGCGGATTGCCGGCTGCGGAAGCCTGCGCCGCGCGCCGCACCGCCCATGACGCCCAGATGGTCTGCACCTGGCGCCGCTCTTCATCGGTCATATCGTTCCGGCCGCCCAGGCCCATCAGTTGCCGGTACAGATCGCGATCGTCGCCCACGTTGTAGAGCGTCCACGCAGCCGCGATGTCCACGTCAGCAGGCGCCATCCGGCCCTGGGCGCGGTAGTAACCCTCCACCTGGGTCAGCAGCGCCAGTGCTCCCCGCTGATCGCCGTTGGCCGCATAGATCGCTGCCAGCGTCTGCAAATACTGCACATCCGTCGACAGAGTTTTGCGCACGGCGGGCGGAATCTGCTGGATCTGCGCCAGCGCATCCGCATCGTGATCGGTGGCGTGGAGCGCCGCGAGCAGTCCCCTCCACGCGTCCAGCCGGTCCGGATGCTGCGTCAGCACGCTGCGATAAATGTTGTAGGCTCCCTCGGAGTGATTACGCTGCAGATCGAGGGCCGCCACCTGCAGCTGCAGGGGAATGGGCAGCGGCTGTCCGTTTTGCTGGTAAATCCCGATCGCCCGCTCCAGAAATCCCTCGGCCACATCCGGATGATTCTGGCTCTGGTAGATGGCCGCCAGCATAGCGAGGAACCCGCCGTCGCGCAGCGCCTGATCGTACGCGTCCGGCGGCATCCGCTCCACCATCGCGATCGCGTCCGGATCGTGTCCGGCCACGTGTTCCAGCGAAACCATCCCCTGCCATGCGCTCACGTTGTTTGGATCGCTGCTCAGGATCTTTCGATAGATAGCCGTCGCCTGCGAGTAGTTCTTATCCGCCGCCAGCACCGCCGCGTATTGCAGGGTGATCTCAGTCCTGATCCGCTCCTCGCCTGCCGGGTAATGAAGGTTCATCGCCTGCAGCAGAACCCTCTGTGCCTCGGCATCCTGGCCCAAGGCGAGATGAGCCTGCGCCAGCATGCCCAGATACTCCGGATCTCGAGCAGAGCTGTTTCTCAACGCCGCCGGAAACTGCGCCGCCGTTGCGATGGCCGCTTTTCCCTGTCCGGCCTCGGCCTGAGCCATGAACAACCCGCGCCACCACGCCACCG
The DNA here is from genome assembly GCA_030038115.1 of Acidobacteriaceae bacterium. GTDB lineage: Bacteria > Acidobacteriota > Terriglobia > Terriglobales > Acidobacteriaceae > Palsa-343. The sequence goes on from JASHPM010000165.1 coordinate 26,040, forward strand.
ATCTCGGCTGCCT
>JASHPM010000166.1 GCA_030038115.1 Acidobacteriaceae bacterium
CCCCAGAATCTGTCCCGTGTGCGGATCCTGCACCACCACCGTGCCATCCGCCGCACCCGTACGCTCCATATTCCGATCCAGCGCCTGTTCGGCCATGAACTGGATGTTCGCGTCGATGGTGAGCAACACATTCTCGCCCGGCTGTGGATCCCGCTCCTCGCTGTCCAGCACATGCCGCCGCGCGTCGATCGCCGTCAACATTCGCCCCGGCGTGCCGTGCAGCTCGCGGTCAAGCTCTTCCTCCACTCCGGCCAGACCGTCGTCATCCATCCCCACGTAGCCCAGCACCTGCGCCGCCAGTTGCTCATCCGGATAGAAGCGCTTGAACTCCTTCTGAAAATAAGTTCCCTTCATGTTCAGCGCCTGCACTCGCGCGATGATCGCCGGTGACTGCTTGCGCGCAATCCACGCAAAATTGCGCGAGTCCATCAGCCGCGCCAGAATCTGCTTCTCCGACGTGAACCGGTCTTCCGGATCCGTATGAACAATCCTCGCCAGCGCCGCGGCTGTTTGCGCTTTCCCGTTTCCAATCTCCGAGGGAACCGCATAAATCGAATCCGCAACCACCGTCATCGCCAGCTCGTGCAGGTTGCGGTCGTACAGAATGCCGCGCCTCGGCGCTACCGTGAAGGTGCGTTCCTGCTGCCGCGCCGCGCGCTCTGTCCATTCCGCATGCTGGATGACCTGCAGCCACACCAGCCGTCCCGCAATCAGCGTCGTCCAGCCAAGAAAAATCGCCAGCATCGCCAGGATGCGCGTCTGCCGCATCGGCGTGACCAGGAATGGTTTGCTTTTGAACCGGGAGCCAGAGGAATCCCCATCACGCCGATCGTTGACGTGATGGGGAATTGTGGGCGTTGAATCCCATACGCGTCCGCTGTCGGCGCGACGGGACGAATCGGAGGAGAACGCGGGCAAATTCACAGCGGGAAATTCTCCTCCCTGGGGGAAACTTAACGCGAAACTCAGTGCACGGCCGGGACCGCGGGACGATTCTCCGCCATCACGGGGGCGTTGCTGTCGCTGGCCGCATTCGGATGCACCACCTGCCCCGGGTGCGGCGCCGTCAGTCCCAGATTTCTGGCCAGCGTGTCGATGCGCGTGGGATCCGCCAGCTGGGCCTGCGTCAGGCGAAGCTGCCGGTTCTGCTCCTCCAGCTGCTGCACCTGCTGTTTCTCAGTCTCAATGCGGTATCCGCATTCAATAGCGCTGAAATGCTGCCAGCCATAAATCATCGCCAGCGACAACAGAAAGGCCATCGCGTACGCGAAGCTGCGCATCTCTCGCGCGCGCGCCGCGTCTCTGGCCTTCACCAGCCGCGAGTTGTCGATGCGCTTGGCGAACAGCGCCTCAGGCGTGGGACCGCGCCGGCCACGCCATTGCGCCGCCAGCAACACCGCGTTGTGCTCCGCGACCCACTCCGTGCCGCGGCCTAATCCACCGATTACCGGTGCCGCTATTGCCTGTGTCGCCATCGTTCTTCTCCCTCAGCGCTTGTCCAATTTCCTGTTGCCCGGCCCTGGCCCGTCTCTGCCTTCAATTCAGCGCGTACGGCGTAAGGTGCGGCGGACCGATACACCCACCAACGCATGGCCACACCCTACGCCCTACGCGCCTTATGCTCTTCTCTCCGCTGCCCGCAACTTCGCGCTGCGTGCCCGCGGATTGCGATCCCTCTCTTCCGCTTCCGCCGTCACCGGCTTCCGCGTCAGCACCTCATAAATCCCCTGCCGCGCTCCCTCGCGCAGCGCATCCTTCACCCGCCGGTCTTCAAGCGAGTGGAAGCTGATCGCTACCAGCCTTCCTCCCGGTTTCAGCAACTCCGGCGCAGCTGCGAGCAGCGCGTCAATCTCGCTCAGCTCGGCATTCACATAAATTCGAAGAGCCTGAAAGGTCCTGGTCGCCGGATGGATTCGCTCACCTTTCATTGACCCGGCCGCGCCTGCAACGATTCGGGCTAACTGCGCCGTCGTCGTCACCGGCCGCGACCGGACAATGGCTCTGGCGATTCTCCGCGACCTCCTTTCCTCTCCGAATTCGTAGATCAGGTCGGCGAGTTCTTTTTCCCCGGCCTGATCTACCACTTGTTCGGCGGTCACCCCCGCGCGCGGATTCATCCGCATGTCCAGGGGGCCGTCCGCCTGAAAACTGAATCCTCGGCGCGCCTCGTCAAACTGCATCGAGCTGACTCCGAAGTCCGCCAGCAGCCCATCCACCTTCTCCCCCGCCAGCGTTTCGGCTATTCGCGAAAACTCCGTGTCCTGCAGCACCACCTCCGGCATCTCTGCTCCCAGCTCCTCGCGCAGCGCATCGAGCCTCTGCCTTGCCAGCTCCATCGCCTCCGGATCCCGGTCGAAGCCGATCAGCTTTCCCCTGGATCCCAGGCGCCGCGCAATCTCGCTCGCGTGTCCCGCATTCCCGAGCGTCGCGTCCACTACCACGCCGCCCCGGCGCACATTCAGCATTCGGATCGCAATTTGTAAAAGAACCGGCACATGCCTGGTTGTCATGTGCTCCCCCTGAGGGGCCTTTGATCCCACCTACAACCCGTACTTCTCCAGCTCGTCCCAGTCACCCGTCGTCATGGGTCCCGCGCTCAGCTTCTTGTCGTACGTCTCGCGGTTCATCACCTCGAGGTGCTCCTCGCTTCCAAAAACCACGACCTCGGCCATCAGGTTCAACTTCTCCCGCAGCAGCTGCGGCAACAGCAGCCGGCCCTGCGCGTCCATTTCCACGTTCTGCCCGAAGTAGTTCAGCCAATACAGCAACTTCTGTTTCGCCGGATTCGAGCGCGGTACCGCCGCCAGCTTCTTTTCGAATTCCTCCCATTCCCGCATGGGGTGAATTTCGGCCTTTTCCCCATCGGCGCTGGTTGCGTAGAACTGGCCCCCGTACTCCTCGTCGATCTGCCGCTTAAACTCGGCTGGCAGTTTGAGCCGGCCCTTGTCATCGACCCGCGTAATGTGGCTGCCGCGAAACATCAGAACCCGTACCTAACCCGGAACCTCCGCAAATTCAAAGGCTCCCAGCCGTCAAAAAAGGTGTTAACGTTAAGCGCTGGGACGCCGAAGGTGGGCTGGACAAGAGATTGGGAATTTGCTCCACCTCACTCCAGAATTTCCCACTTGCGAATCGTAACCGACAAGATTCTCCCTGCAAAGTGGAAAATCTCCTGTCGACGAAATAATGTTGTGGCCGTAAATCTCACGGCCAGCGCGAGTTACGCCAAAAGCGCACGCCTTGGGTGTTTTCGGATTCCCCACCACAAGATGTAGTGGTTGCCCAAAATGGTTCCAGGGGCAGAAATTCGCCCCTCCAGCTCTTGTCACAGATCGAAAGTCGCGCTAGGCTTCGCCAAACATTCGCCCCGCTTCTGCTCGCTTCTTGCCGGTGTTTGATCGCTTTTTCGCTAACCGCTTTTTCGCTGACCGCTTTTTTGCTGACCGTCTCTCCGCTGCCTTACGCTGAATGCGTGACCGGCACGCGACTCGACAAATGGCTCTGGGCGGCGCGCTTCTTCAAAACCCGCACCCTCGCGGCGAAGGCCTGCGACCTCGGCCGAGTCCAGGCAAGCCAACAGCCCGCGCGCTCTTCCCGCGAAGTCCGCGTCGGCGATTTGCTCTT
>JASHPM010000167.1 GCA_030038115.1 Acidobacteriaceae bacterium
CGCTCGATGGCCACCCCCAGCTTCGCCATCTTCACCAGCGCTGCCTCCGGCACACTCTGCGTGTTCACGTAGGCGCGAATCGCATCCAGCTTCGCCTTCACCTCCGGCTCGTCGTCCTTCATGCGGCCGATCGCCCCGAAGATGTCCGACAGATCCAGCGTGACCACGGAAATCCCGTACCGCTCCAGCAGCTTCTCGCTGTAGCGCACCGTGTTGAAGGCCTGCGGACGGGCGCCGATCGCCCCGATGCGCAGCTTCCTCAGCCCGTTCGTCACCCGGCACACCTTCGTGAACCAGTCCAGATCCCGGGCGAACTCCTCCGAGCCCGGCTGCACCGTGTGCCGCGCCGTAATCGAGTACGGAATCCCGTACTGCATCAGGTTGTTGCACGCCGACATCTTCCCGCAGAAGCTGTCCCGCCGGTCGCTGATCTTCATGTCGTTGCGCCGGTCCGGCGTGGCCTGCACCAGCACCGGCACCTGCAGGGTCGAGTAGCGGATCGAATCTGCGATCCCCCGCTCGTCGCCGAAATTCGGCAGCGTTACGATGATCCCGTCGATCTGGTCGCGATGCGCGCGAAACAAATCTCCGCAGCGGATCGCGTCCTCGTGCGTCTCCACCGACCCGAACTTCGACTGCTCCGGGGTCAGGGTGATGGCCCGGATGCCGGCCTTGCCCAGCACCCCCAGCATCTCCTCCCGCCCCTCTTTGGCCAGATGATCGGGGAAAAATCCCCGGTTCCCCACAATCAGTCCGAATGTCTGTTGCTTGCTCATAAGTGCATTTTCTCAGATGAATTCGTTCGGTCCGTTTCTGTCCCGTTAACGGGGACGGAAGCGGACGGTATAGAAAAGTCCCATCGCCACCATCAAGCCGCCCCACCAGATGGGCGCGTGCAGCTGCCACAGTACCGGCTCATGGGCCGGCGGCGCCGCGAGTTCCCACAGGCCGGTCCCCGCAATCAGCACGCCATAGACGAGGAGCAGAATGCCGGAGAAGAACCAGATCTGAATGTGTGCCCGCATTGTTCCCTCCTACCAGAAAATGACGTTCAGCGCGACGAACACCGCGCCCACAAGACAGGCCCACACCACGGGCTTCTGATACCAGTGGTCGTCGTGCTCTTTGGGAATCTTCGAAGCCCCGTACACCAGCCCTTCCAGCTCGGCCAGCGGCCGCGGCTGCGTCATCAGGCTCACCACCACCGTCACGATGACGCACACCATACAGGACCACAGCGCGCGATACATATCTTCGGCCATCACTTTCGCGTCGGGTGAAAGCGCCACATAGCGCAGCGCCGCCGGATTGAAGTGCACCCACAAAAACAGCCCGATCGCCGTGCAGGTGCCGGCAAACAACCCCCAGAATCCAGCCGCCTTCGTCGCCCGCTTCCACAGCATGCCCAGCAACACCGTCCCCAGCAGCGGCGCAATAAAGAAGCTGAACAGCGCCTGCACGTAGTCCATAATGCTGGCCGCGTGCTGCACCAGATAGGCCGTGCCCACCGAGACAAGCACGCCGATAAACGTGCACCAGCGCCCCATCGCAACATAGTGGCTGTCGCTGGCTTTCCTGTTGAGGAACGCCCCGTAAATGTCATACGTCCACACCGTGGCAAATGCGCTGACGTTGCCGGCCATGCCCGACATGAAGCCCGCAATGAGCGCCGTCACGCCCAGCCCCAGCAGTCCCGGCCCACAATAGCGCACCAGCATCAGCGGCAGCACTTCGTTGTAGCTGTGCTGGCCGGTGGCGACAGCCACGTTTTGCGGAACCAGGTGAAACGGCAGCAGCGACAGGGCCAGCAGCCCGGGCAGGATCACGATGAACGGCACCATCATCTTGAATCCCGCGCCGATGATGGGCGCCATTCGCGCCGCGCGCAGATTATGCGCCGAGAGCACCCTCTGGACCACCAGGAAATCGGTCGTCCAGTAGCCGCAGCTGATGGCGATCCCCAGCCCGAACACCAGCCCCGTCCAGTGAATGCCCATTGGGTTGTCGCGGAAGTGCGCCGTCGTGCTCCACAAGTGCGTGTACTGCATGCTGCCCATCCGCGCCGCGATCTGATGCTTCAGGTTCGTCCATCCGCCCGCCTCAATCAACCCCAGAATCGGAATCAGCAGTGCACCCAGCCAGATCAACAGGAACTGCACAATCTCGTTGAAGATGGCCGAGCGCAGTCCGCCCAGCGCCACATACAGCGCCACCGTGATCGACGAGACCCAGATCGAGAAGTTCAGATCCCAGCCGAGCACCACCTTCATCACCAGAGCCATGGAGTACATGTTGATGCCGCTCATCAGCACCGTCATGAACGCGAAGCAAACCGCCGACAACCCGCGCGCCCCATCTCCGTAGCGCAGCTTCAGATACCCGGGCACCGAGTGCGTCTTCGAGATGTAATAGAACGGCATCATGACGATGCCCAAGAACAGCATCGCCGGGATCGCGCCGATCCAGTACCAGTGGGTTGCCAGAATCCCATACTGATACGCCGATCCCGCCCACCCCATCAGCTCCAGCGATCCCAGATTTGCGGAGACGAAGCTCAGGCCGGCAATCCATGCGGTCATCTCCCGGCCCGCCATAAAGAACTCTTCGCTGGTGTTCGAAGCGCCCTTCAGATAAAAGCCGATGTAGATGACCAGCGCGAAGTAGATCGCGATCACCGCGATATCCACTCCGGAAAGATGAACCAGCGATTCCTTCACCGGTGCCTGAAAGAAAGCGCCCAGCACTGCGGGTGCGGATGCGAGTGACATTTCCTGGTCGAACCTCAGTGTGCCTTCAAGTGCGGGAATCGGAGCCGGGGAGTCTCCGTTCCGGGTTCAACTGCCTTGTCCGTAAGTGGCCTTCGCGCCATGCTTACGAAAATGATGCCGATCCAGCAATGCCTGCGAAATCCCGCCACACTCCGGGTTGAGTGTCACTGTATAGAAGGCCATGCGCGCCACCGATTCCAGAACTACCGCATGATACGCGGCCTCCATCGCGTCTTTTCCCCAGGCGAAAGGCGCATGTCCTGCCACCAGCACGCCCGGCACCGCCATCGGATCGAGATTCCGGAAGCGCCGTACGATGGCTTTGCCTGTGTTGAGCACGTAATCGTCGCCCACTTCCTCCGCCGTCAGTTCCTGGGTCACCGGTACCGGTCCATAGAAATAGTCCGCGTGCGTGGTGCCGTAAGCGGGAATCTCGCGCCCTGCCTGCGCCCATGCCGTGGCAAATTCGGAATGTGTGTGGACGACCCCGCCGATCGCCGGAAAAGCGCGGTACAGCTCAAGATGCGTATCCAGGTCCGAGGATGGCTTTAGCCGGCCGCCCATGACGACGCCGCTCAGATCGCTGATCACCATATCGTCAGAAGTCAGATTGTCGTAGGGCACCCCGCTCGGTTTGATCGCCACCAGTCCCCGCTCGCGATCGATGCCGCTGGCGTTACCAAAGGTGCAGAGGACCAGTCCGCGGCGCACCAGCTCCAGATTGGCTTCGAGGACCTGCGTTTTGAGGGCGTCGAGCATGGATTCAGGCCTCACGCTCGCCGCGGAGCGAGACGCGGCAAACGCAGGCAACGGGCCATTCTACTAAATCGATTCTCTTTCGGGAAATCGTTTACCGAAAAGGCGTCGATGGCTTCGCAAACCCCCTCATTACTTCGCCACGGTCAGTTCGATCAGCGTGCTCGCGTCCACTCGCGCTCCTGCCGGCGGATTCTGTGCCACCACCGCTCCCGGCGGGAACATCGGCGGCGGCGCCGCAGCCCCGGCCACTTCCGGCGCCGCTGTGCGCACATCCTCCTCCTTCACCGGCGCCAGATGCAGGCCCATGCGCGTCAGCGACAGCGCAGCCGCCGTGAACACCTGGCCCTCCAGCTCCGGCATCACCAGCCCGCCCTGCTCCGGCACGGCTTCGTTGGGCGAAGCCACCAGCAGATTCATCACCGGGCTCTCCACCCCCGCCGCATTCGGCGCCGGGCTCTGCGCAATCACCGCGCCCGCCTGCGCACCCGGCCACGGCATCTCCGCTACCACCCCGGTCTGGAATCCCGCCCGCCGAATCTCGATCGTGGCCACACGCTGGTCCTTCCCCATCACATCGGGAATCGCCAGCTTCTGCGGGCCCAGGCTCTCCGTCAGCCACACGCGCCACCCGGCCCGCACAATCGCTCCCGCCGCCGGCGACTGGTTCGCCACGCGCCCCTCCGGCACATCCGCCGAGTACAGCCGATTCTCCACCTGAATGGTTAGTCCCAGCGACGCCGCTCGCTGCCCCGCATCGGCAACGCTCATGCCCCTGAAATCCGGGATCGAAACCTCCGACCCGTGGATCGCGAAGTGCATGGTCAGGATCGCCGAGGTCATCGCGACCACCGTGAGGAGCAAAACCACCAGCACGAAACGGAAGAGCCGGATCATGATTCGTATTCAATCGAGTACTCGACGCTGGCCGCCTTCTCCAGCATCTTCGAAACGGAGCAGTATTTGTTTTTCGACAGACTCACCGCGTCTTCGGCCGCCTTCTGCGTAACCTTGCCGCGAATCCGGTACGTCAGATGAATCCTGGTGAACACTCGCGGCGGCTCAGCAGCCTGTTCCGCCTTCGCCGTCACCGTCAGCCCTTCCAGGGGCTCGCGCTTCTTCTCCAAAATGCTCACCACATCGACCGACGTGCAACCGCACAGCGCCACCAGCACGGCTTCCATGGGACTCAGCCCGGCAGTATGCTCCGGCGTGGCGTCGAAATGCACCGTGTGCCCACTCTCCGACTTCCCGTCGAACAGCATTCCCTGCTTCCACTTCGCACTTGCGATCACAGAACTTCCCTCTGTAAATGTTTTGAATCTGCGAGACAACGATGTCCTCCTGAGCGAGGACCAGGAGAACGAGGCAACCTGATGAACAGCCAGGATTCTCTGTTTCGTGTTGACCTGTGCTTATTTTGCGCTCATGGCGGAACCTTCGCACGCTAACGGGACCTATCGACGAGAGCTGACTCTCGTCCGCAACGCCAACAAAGGGCCACTTTGCGCCTGGGACGGCTAGCGGATGCGCGGCGTGAACTCCAGAGTGAGCACCTCAAACGGCGCCAGGTGGAATTCGGCAGGGACGCCGGCGCTGACCTCGAGGGCCGGCTTGCCGGCATCCTCTTTCCACGGGCTGGCCACCGTGTAATGCCGGGGCGCACCCGGCGGCAGCTCGAATGCGCTCTGAATGTCGAGGCGGACAGATTGCGCGTGGCCGCTGGGATTGCGCAGGGTCAGGATTCCTTTGCGCGCCGACCAGGATGCCCATCCATACACCTCCAGCCACGCGGGATTCCCCCCGATCCAGTGGGTATCGCGCAACACGTCAGCATTCGAGCGCGACCATCGCGCGGCCTCGGCCAGATCGTCCCAGTTGGCGGCGCTCAGCAGCGATGGGGTAATGTACATTTCCTGGCACTGGGTTCCGGCGCCGAAGTACGAGCGCACCTCGTTGCGGAAGTCGTTCTGCGGATCGGCGCTGAGCTGCTTGTTGAAGCGGGCGTAGATGATGCCGTGCAGCATGAGGGAGTTCAGCGGATACAGCGGTCCTGCCTGGACGACCTGCTGGAAGGTCATGGCATCCCGATACGTGATCCAGCGCTCGCGCGTTGACCCGGCGCCAATCTCGTTGTCATCGTCGCCCCCGCGCCAGATCGAGTCCGCATAGAAGAGCCAGAACGGCGATGGATAAGTCCCGGTGGTCAGGTTGATATAGATGTTGGGGTCGGCCCTGCGCAGCTCGCCGATCAGGTGCATAGCCGCATCGAAATCGCTGTCGAACGCGCTCCCGGGAAACACGGTATCGGCGTTTCCAGTTCCGTCGAATTTGAACTGATTCACGCCGTAGTCGCGGATCATATGCAGACAGACGTCGAGGAAACGCTGGTAGTATTTTGGGCCAGAGAGCGCGAAGCCTCCATCCACGATCTCGTAACCCTCCTTCGCCCCAAACTCGATGCGCTCATCTTTCGGACCGTCATACCCGCCCCACGGAGACATCCAGACTCCGGGCGCGGCGCCATATTTTTGCGCGGAGGCGCGAACCTGCCGGAAGCCGCCGGGGAAGCCGCTGTTGAAGTTCCACAGCGACGCGTGGTTGTCCCAGCCGTCATCGAAGAGAAACGAATCGAGAACGACGCCGCGCTTATCGTGCAGCTCCGTACCGAATGCGTTGATGCGGTCCAGCGCACTCTTTTCGTCATAGGGCGTGAAGTAGCCAAGATCGTACCAGGAGTTGTAGTGGAGGAAGGTACGGTAAGGATGCGCGCGTTCACGCTCGATGTAGTTCAGAAAATCGCGGCGGAGCTGGCCGGGGCGCGTGGTCCCGATAACAGAGGAGTAAGTGACGCTCTGCCCGCTCCGGAGCGGTAGTTCCCGGTCGAGCACGGCGGTTGCGCGATCGCCGACCACTCTGCTCTCGGAAAGGGGATCCTCCAGTCCAAGGAACAGGCCGCCGGCAACGATGGGCGAGCCGCGGACCGATCCGGCTACGTGCGCGCCCGGGATGGTGGCATCGATCAGCCTGACTTCGGCAACCGGGAGATCCTGCGCGGATGCGGAGATTGTAACAATCTGACGCACATAATTCGATCCGTCGCGGAGGACCACGGACCAGAGAACGCGCACCCGTCCGGCGTCATCCGTCATGGGCAATGTGAACTGCTGCCCCGCGAAGTGGTCAGAGGCGCGAGCCGAGCCGGGATCGGGCACAAGCGCCTGCATCTCCGGCCTGTCATCGATGTGCAGGGAATGCGCATTCTCGATGGTTCCATCGCGCAGAAGAACGCCAAATGGATCCACCAGATGCACGGTCTTCACGTTCCATCGATCGGCAACCGTGAAGTTCTCCAGGCGTCCGCCGGCCAGTTGCCACGCTGCTTCGATCGCCTGGTTTTCCATCGTGTAATGGCTGCCATGAACCTGGGTGGTGGCCTTTCCGGCGTCCTGGGCAGAAATGCCGCGGGCGGCCGCACTGGCAACGAAAAGGAACGCTGCATTGCGCCAGGCCAATCTTCGAGCGATAACGACCTTTCCTTTTCTCACTTTCGATTCCAGGAGTCAGGCAGGCAGATCCTGACGTGAGAGACCACGCGGCGATCGGCGCGGACCAACTGCATTTTTAGCACACTCCCATATGGCCGCCAATCGCTTCCGGCCTCAGAAGCCGCCGAGATGAAGAAAGCTTTCCGAGAGGCTGTAGACCCAGGGAGTGGCGATGACTGCGGCGGCGACGGCAACGAGTACCAGGCCTCCCAGGGCGAGAGACAGGGAAGTTCCCGTTCGGCGGGATGCCTGGCGCGGGCGGAGAAGGCGGTCGATGCGCGCGGCGAGTCCGGCCTCCGTGGAGGTAAGAGCGGTGCAAATTACGCGAACGCGGGAATCCTGGACCAACCGGGCGGTGCGGACGAGGGCTTCCGCGAGCAGCAAAGAGCGGGCTGGGTCGCCGCGCACGGCATCGTCATCGGCAGCCCAGTCTGCGACCCTCTGCCAATGCCGCTGCCACGGATCGGCAGGGAGCCGGGGCAGAAAGCTGAGGGAGAGGAGCTTCCAGTTGTCGTGGTGGAGGGCGTGGGATCGCTCGTGATCGAGAGCAACCCGGAGGCAACCGGAGTTGAGGCCGCCGGCTTCGAGGAGATCCGCGGATATGAGGATGGAGGGACGGAGAAATCCGATGAGCGCGACGGGAAGGGTTGCCTCGGTGAGGGCAAGGATGGGCGTAAGTCTGCCGGCTTGCGGTACGCTGCGCCCGCAACGGCGGCAGGCCGCGATGAAGCGCAGAGTGCGAAGAGCGATGCGGAGGCCGCGGAGGGCCGCGGTTCCAAACCAAAGACCTACGGCGGCAGCGAGCACAAGAGAAAGCCAGCTGACGGGCTCGGCTCCACGAGTTGGTTCATAGAGCAGATACTCCGGGAGGAAGAGCGCACCGCCAACCAGGACGGCGACGAACAGAGGCGCAATCTGGAGCACATAGAGCACGCGTTCGCGGCTGCGCGCGGCGGCGGTTTCAAGGTGACGGGAGACGAATCGGGCATTGCAGGCGAGAAGAATCTGCACGAGAGCTGTGACGGTGCCGGTGACGACGGCAAGAAGGCAGAGCAGACGCAGAGTGTAAGAGAGAGTCATCGGGCGTCGTTCTCCTCCGGGTTGGGAGTCCGGGGTTCAGGCTTCCTGACCTGAGCCTGCGCGCGGGCTTCCTGAATGCTGGATTCAAGGCGATCGAGGAGTTCGGTGTCGTAATGATGCACCGCGTCGACGAGGCAGGAGACCAGAACCTCGGGCTGCACGCTGGATTCGGAAAAGTAGCGGCGGATAAGATGCGCGGCGCGCTGTCCTTCGAGCTCTTTGGCGGAGAGCGTGGCGGAGTAGAGAAAGGCACGATTCTGCTTTTCGCGGTGCAGGAAGCCTTTGCGGAACAGGCGATCCAGCGTCGTCATCACAGACGTGTAGGCCAGGTTCGTGCTGAGCCTGTCGGCGACCTGCTGCACGGTGGCCCTGCCTAACTCACGGAGAACCGAGAGGACTTCGCGCTCGCGCAAACCGAGGGCGCTGGTGGGGAGTGCGCCGGCATTGTGACCATCCGCGCCGCTCTTGCCGGCTAAAGGCCCTTGCCCCGAGACCGGGCTGGATGGTGCTTTGGGTTGCGTCATGCGGGGATTCCACAGCGTGATTCCGATGATATGCCGAAACGGCGCACGCGCGTTGCGATGGCTCATGGGGAACAACCCCGTTGTACCTACTATCGCTGGTAGTAGTTGGCGCTTCTGGTTACCCTTGGTGAACCCGCCTTTCTCGCCGTGCAGGCTGTTTTTCCCAGCATTTCATGAATGGCGACAGGCATTTCGTTCGCCGGAAGGCTGTTCATGCTCGCCAGATTCGCATTTCCTGAAGTTCGCAGGTCGAATACACCACTTCGCACCGCTGTTCTCCCCCTTTTCCTGTTGCTCTGCCTCTCCATCTCGTCGCCTCTCGAAGCCCAGAATCCGAACGGTGCACTCCGCGGAGAGGTGCAGGACGCGAGCTCCGCGCGGATAGTGGGCGCCCATGTCGTTGTGCAGTCCACGGCGTCTTCGGTCAGGCGCGAGGCAACGACCAACGCGCGGGGGGAGTTTCGCATCGAGGACCTGCTTCCCGGCTCCTATGATGTTGCCGTCACCGCGACGGGGTTTGCTGAGGCAACCGCGAACGTCAATGTCGCGGTCAGCCTGGTGCGCGATATCGCCGTGACCCTGAAGCCGGAAAGCACTCGAGAAACCGTCAGCGTCCACGGCAATTCATCCTCTATCACCACGCAAACCATCGACACGGCGAGTGCGGTGCACGGGGGCGTCGTTAGTAGCCGGGACCTCGAGACACTCCCGCTTCCGGCGCGCAGTTTCGCCAACATCGCCTACCTCATCCCTGGAACCGAGCCCGTCGAGCCTTCGGACCCAACCAAGGCACGCATCACGGCCGTCTCCACCGGAGGAAGCTCTGGCCTGAACAACGAATTGTCGGTCGACGGGGCGGATAATTCCGACGACTGGATCGGCGGCTTTCTGCAGAATTTCTCGCCCGATGGCATCCAGGAGTTTGCCGTACGCACCTCCAATGAAGACGCTGACACCGGATGGACCACGGCCGGATCGGTGGTGATCACCACGAAGCACGGCACCAATGAATGGCACGGAGATGGCGCTTTCTACGAACGCGCCGCGGCGCTCAATGCGCGCTTCCCCATCGAGAATCCAGCGCAAACATGCACTAACGGAGTGTGCGTCAACAATCCTAAGCAGCCATTCTCGCGCCAGAACTACATCGGTACTCTGGGCGGCCCCATCGCCAGGGACAAAGTCTGGTTCTTTACTTCTTTCGAGAATGTCCATGAGGATGCCAGCATCGCTTACAGCCCGGCCAGCATCACCCAATTCGATGCCTTGTCGGAGCTGGCGGCGGATGGCCTGATCTCCGGTGTTCCTTCCATCGCCGTTCCCCCTGACGTTCCCATCCCCTTCCGCGATTACGACAGCTCCGTGCGGTTTGACTGGGCTCAGTCTTCCAGGTCGCTGTGGTTCCTGCGTACCTCGCAGGACGATTACCTCACCCGCAACGCGCTGGTAGAGCAGGGGACGCTGGCCTCCACCGGATTGACCACGCACAATAACTACTGGAACGTGGCTCTCAGCAACGCCTATACGTTCAGCCCCAAATGGGCCGGTAATCTGGTTATCGGCGCGAGCCTGCTGCATCTCACCCAGACGCGCAACTCCGACCTGGGCTTCGCCCTGGCGTTTCCCTTCAGTTCCACGGCCTTGACGATTTCCGGCTTCGAAACGTTTGGAGACAACCAGTTCGCCACGCCCATCACGTTCTTCCCCGATCTGCGCAATCAGGACAAATATCAGTTTCGTTACGACCTGACCCACCTTGTGGAGAGTCATACCCTCCGGCTGGGAATCGACTTTATCCACGAGCCGGTTCTGAGCGGCGCGTTTGCGTCGACGGCAGAGACTCTCGCCAAATACGCGAACAACCCCACCTTTTACGTACAGAACCCCGGCGTGTTCGGAACCTTCAGCCCGCAGTGCATCAACTTCACGACTTCGGATGGCTCAACCTGTACCTACACGCCGGCCGGCGACGGCAGCTTCTCGCAGAATGTTCAGCGCCTTGCGTTCTACGGCGAAGACTCCTGGCAGGTTTCTCACCATCTCACAGTCAACTACGGCCTGCGTTATCAGACCACCTTCGGGCTCTTTGAGGGCGAGGGGCGCACTCAGCTTGAAAACAGCGCATTCATCACGCTGCAGGCGCTCCAGATTCCCATCGCGCCCACCGTGCCGAACGATTACCGCAAGCAGATCGCGCCGCGTCTTGGGTTCGCGTATTCGCCTGGGGGCAGCGAGAAGACGGTATTTCGTGCGGGATTCGGCCTCTACTACGACGATCTTGCTCAGAACGGGTGGGCGACTGCGTTTCAGGGCATCAACAACACAAACGCAGTTACAGGCACATGCAGCCTGACCGGAGATCCGGGCGCCTATGCGCTGATCGGTTCCGGCTGCCTCCAGGGTGGGGCGGGAAGCACCGGTAACCTTCTCGGCTCCAATTACAAGACGCCCTATGCCATTCACATTACGGGTGGCGCGGAGCATGCCTTCAATCAGCGCTGGCTGGCGAGCGCCGACTACACCCATGAGCAGGGGAACCATGGCTACCGCGCCTTCCCCTATACAAGCGGCGCCGACATGTTCACTCCGCTCATTTCGCCGTCGGACCCGGATTATGCCTCAGATCAGACGAACGTCGTTCCCAACGTCAATGTCTTCCAGTCTGACAATCGCTCCAGCTACAACGCCCTCATGCTGCATCTGCAGGCGAATGCACGCCTCTTCAATCTCGTCGCCAACTATCAGTTCTCGAAAGCGCAGACCTGGGGCTGTCTGCTCGGCGAGCTCTTTGATTATGTGGATGGCGTCTGCGTAAATCCGAACACCGGATTGCTGGACGCTTTCGGACCCGGCGACTACGGCCCATCCGGCGAAGACGTTCGCCATCGCTTTGTGCTCGCGGGTACGGTGCATGTTCGCGGCGGCTTTGAACTGAGCACCATCAACCAGCTGGAGAGCGCGCGCCCCAT
>JASHPM010000168.1 GCA_030038115.1 Acidobacteriaceae bacterium
CCACTCCCTGCTGTTCGCTACTGGCTACTGGCTACTGGCCGTTTTCAAATCCTCTCCAGCACCAGATTGATGGCTCCCGTCAGCCGGTCCCAGTTCTCCAGCTCTGCATCCAGCTGCTTCCGTCCCGTGGCTGTCAGCGAATAGAACCGCGCACGCCGGTTGTTTTCGGAAGCCCCCCAGTGCGCGCGAATCCACCCTTTGTATTCCAGCCGATGCAGCGCCGGATACAGCGACCCCTGCCCGATCGTGAGCACGTTGTTGGAAACCTGTTGGATGCGCTGGGCAATCGCCCAGCCGTGCTCCGGCTGGAGCGCAATCGACTTCAAAATCAGCATATCCAGCGTGCCCTGCAGCAAATCTGCGGATGGTTGCATCGTTCCCCTCGACGTTCGACAACAGATGACATCAGCATCGCCTGGGGTCTTGTCGAATGTCAAGGGGTACGCAAATTTCCCGCCCACAGTTCCGTGCCTCACGCCTCGCAACCCCTCAGCGATATTTGCTCCGCAGCGGGCGATCATTGCATTCCAGAAAACCGGCGCCGCAGGCAGTGGGCTCAATAGGACCGATGCCCTTGTCAGATCGCGCCTGAAAAGTCCTTCCCGATGCTCTGCGCCCTCTCCTTTATGCCCGTTTTGTCGCTTTGTGATCGCCATCACAATTCCCGTCACACTCTCCTGTGACCGTCAGCACATACAGTTGTCTCCTTCCGATTTGACAATCTCTTCGTTTCCAGATTGCGGATGGCACGTGTTCCCCAGGCACTTGCTGAGAACACCTCCACCAGCACCGCAACGCACTTATACAGATCATTCATCGCCCCAGCGGCGGCAGAACGGAGAACAGTAATGAGCACATCCACCGTGAGTTCCCAGGCAATCGTCAGGGAATCGAAAGTCGAAGCTCCCTTCCAATATGTCTTTTTCTTTGGCAACGGCGCCGCCGAGGGCAACGGCAAGATGCGCGACGTCCTTGGCGGAAAAGGCGCAGGCCTCGCCGAGATGACCAACGCCGGCCTTCCCGTTCCTCCCGGATTTACCATTCAGACCGAAGCCTGTCGCGAATACATGCGCGGCTCTCTCTCCGCGCAGGTCACCGAGCAGATGGACGTCGCCCTCGAGCGTCTCGAGAAGCTGCAGGGCCAGCGCCTCGGCGCCGGCGACAACCCGCTCCTCGTCAGCGTCCGCTCCGGCGCCAAATTCTCCATGCCCGGCATGATGGACACCATCCTCAATCTCGGCCTCAACGACATCTCCGTCGAAGCCCTCGTCAAAAAGTCCGGCAATCCCCGCTTCGCCTACGATTCGTACCGGCGACTGATACAAATGTTCGGCGACGTCGTCCTCGACATTCCCAGGAATGAGTTTGAGCACATCTTCGACGAGACCAAGAAGAAGCATGGCGCGAAGCAGGATACCGAGCTGAAGCCCGCGGCCCTCAAAGAAGTCATCGCCGCCTACAAAAAGCTGGTTCTCAGGCACACCGGCGCAGAGTTCCCGCAGGATCCCGATCGCCAGCTCACCATGGCCCGCGACGCCGTGTTCCGCTCCTGGAACAACGACCGCGCCAGGACCTACCGCCGCCTCAACCACATCGACGACTGGCTCGGAACCGCCGTCAACGTCCAGGCCATGGTCTTCGGCAATCTCAACGAGTCCAGCGGCACCGGCGTCGGCTTCACACGCAATCCCGCCAACGGCGAGAAGGAATTCTACGGCGAGTTCCTCATGAACGCCCAGGGCGAAGACGTTGTCGCTGGCATCCGCACCCCCGTTCCCATCAACGAACTGCAGAAGCAGATGCCCCATGTCTACGGCCAGCTGCGCGACCTCACGTCGCGGCTTGAAAAGCACTATCGCGACATGCAGGACTTCGAGTTCACCATCCAGGACGGCCGCCTCTACATGCTGCAGACCCGCAACGCGAAGCGCACTGGCCTCGCCGCTGTCCGCATCGCCATCGACATGGTCCGCGAAAACCTCATCACCATCGACGAAGCCGTTCTCCGCGTCGAGCCCAACCAGATCTTCGACTTCCTTGTTCCTCGCCTCGACGAGAAGGGAACTGTCGAAGTGCTGGCGCGCGGCCTGCCCGCGTCGCCTGGCGCTGCTGTCGGCCAGATCGTCTTCACCGCCGCCGAAGCCGTGAAGGTCCACGAAAAGGGCACTTACAAATCCATCATCCTCGTCCGTGCAGAAACCTCGCCCGAGGACATCGCCGGCATGAACGTTGCCTCCGGCATTCTCACCTCCCGCGGCGGCATGACCTCTCACGCCGCTCTCGTCACCCGCGGCATGGGCAAGTGCTGCGTGGCCGGCGCCGGCGACGTCACCATCGACGACAAGAAAAAGGAAATGCGCGTCAAGGGCAAAGTCTTCCATGAAGGCGACTGGATCTCCCTCGACGGAACCACCGGCCGCGTCATCAATGGCAAGCTGAACACGCTGCCCGTCAACCCCGACAATCCCGACCTTGTCCAGTTCATGGGCTGGGTCGACGAGCGCCGCCGCCTGCGCGTTCTCGCCAACGCGGACATCCCGCGCGATGCGAAGCAGGCCCAGACCTTCGGCGCCCAGGGCATCGGCCTGTGCCGTACCGAGCACATGTTCTTCGCCGAGGATCGCCTGCCCCACATGCAGGCCATGATTCTCGCCAAAACCGAAGAAGAGCGTCGCGCCGCTTTGGCGAAACTCCTGCCCATGCAGCGCGCCGACTTCCAGGGTCTGCTTAAGGTTATGGGCTCCTACCCCGTGGTTGTCCGGCTCCTCGATCCGCCGCTCCACGAGTTCCTGCCCAAGCGCGAGGACCTGCTGGTGCAGATCGCGAAGATCGAGACCACCAAGCCGCACTCACCCAAAGTGAAGGAACTCCACAAAATTCTCGACCGCGTCGAAGAGCTGCATGAACTCAATCCCATGCTCGCTCTGCGCGGCTGCCGCCTCGGCATCACCTTCCCGGAGATCACCGAGATGCAGGCGCACGCCCTCTTCGAGGCCGCGGTCGCGGTTAAGAAGAGCGGCGCCGACCCCCACCTCGAGATCATGATCCCTCTCACCGCCGGCCCCGAGGAGCTGAAGGCGCAGTCGGCCATCATTCACGCAGTCGCTCACGATGTCTTCATCAGGAAGGGCCTCGCCGTCGAGTACAAGGTTGGCACCATGATCGAGTTGCCGCGCGCCTGCATCGTGGCCGACAAGATCGCTGCCGAAGCCGAATTCTTCAGCTTCGGGACCAACGACCTCACGCAAACCACCTTCGGCATCTCCCGCGACGACTGCAATAAGTTCCTGCCGGCGTACCTGCAGCAGGGCATCTTTAAGCAGGATCCCTTCGCCGTCCTCGATCAGGAGGGCGTGGGCACTCTCATTAAGATGGCCGCCAACAAAGGCCGTTCTGCGCGCCGCGACCTTGAGATCGGAATCTGCGGTGAGCACGGAGGCGAGCCGGAGTCGGTTAAGTTCTGCCATCGCGCAGGCCTCGACTATGTCTCCTGCTCGCCTTTCCGTCTGCTCACCGCGCGTCTCGCTGCGGCTCAGGCCGCCATCGAGGAGCAAAAAATCTTCAACCCGGATCTGCGCACCGGCAATTCGAAGTAATCCGGAACCCGCCGTGTTTCTCTGAGGGGCACGGCGGGTTCCTCAGGCCGGCTGACATCTTGCCATTCGTTCTGGTTTTTAGAGTTCTGCCGCATGTGTAGTTTCATTTGCTGTATTTGCCATAATTCCCGCCGCGTTCCCGGCAGAGGGGCGCGGCGGGTTTTCCGTTTGCAGCGAAACGAGCCGACCGTTGGACGGACGGAAGCGTGGCCATCGCTTCGTCCTGAGCCATCAGCCCTGATAACCAAAGTTTCCTTCCCCCTTCACCTTTCCCGCGTATATTAGTCGCGACTCTCCCAAATCCTTTAGTAGGCCCGCAAGAAAGGCATTCCTATGGAAGCCGCTCCCATGTTCATCCTCATCGTCGTCGTCGTCCTCGGCATTTTCGTGCTCATCACCGTTGTCAAAACTATGTACACCGTCCGCACCTACACCGCCGGCGTGGTCGAGCGCTTCGGCAAGTTCAATCGTGTCGCTCAGCCTGGCCTCCACGTCCTCGTGCCCTGGTGCGAAACCGTGCGCTTTATGGATCTGCAGATCCGCCAGGCCGATGTTAATGTCGAAACCAAATCCAAGGACAACGTCTTCGTCACCATCCCCGTCTCCGTCCAGTACCAGGTGCTTCCCGAAAAGGTCTTCGAGGCCTACTACAAACTCAGCTCCCCGCAAAAACAGATCGAGAGCTATGTCTTCAACTCCATCCTCGGCCACGTCCCCACCCTCACCCTCGACGAGGCCTTCGAGCAGCAGGCCCAAATCTCCGCCGCCGTCAAAAAGGAGCTCGACGTCGTCATGAGCGAGTTTGGCTACAACATCCTCAAAGCGCTCGTCACCGACATCGTCCCCGACGCCAAAGTCAAAGCCGCCATGAACGACATCAACGCCGCCCAGCGCGAGCAAACCGCCGCCCAGGCCCGCGGCGAAGCCGAAAAGATTCTCAAGGTCAAGCAGGCCGAAGCCGAAGCGCAATCCAAAGCGCTCCAGGGCGAAGGCGTCGCCAAACAGCGCCAGGCCATCATCCAGGGACTCCAGGCCTCCGTCGAGCAGTTCAAATCTGCCGTTGAGGGCTCAACCGCCCGCGACGTTATGGCCATGGTCCTGCTCACTCAGTATTTCGATACCCTCCGCGACATCGGCACGACCGGCAAGTCGACTACCATCCTCCTGCCCAACCAGCCCGGCACCGTGAACGACCTCATGACCCAAATCATGGCCGGCTTCAGCGCCAGCAACGCCAACTTCGGGTCCGGCGTCGTCTCCGCGCCTCGCACCCCAGTCACGAATACAGGCAGCTAACCCTCAGGACATTGGAGACTGCATAACTCGATAGCAAAGAGCAGAGTCGCCTGAGTTCGTCGATCTGTATCCATCTTCGTCCCCACTCGCGCTATCATCTTCCATTCCCCACGCCGGACGGACACCCAGAACCATGACCACAGCCGCCGACCCCAAATCCCAGCTCCGCAAAACCATGGGTTTCTGGGATGTCCTCCTCTTCAACATCGCTACCGTCGTCGGCCCTCGCTGGATCGCCGCAGCCGGTCACAACGGCACATCTTCCATCAGCCTCTGGATTATCGCCGCTGTCTTCTTCTTCGTCCCCGGCGCCCTCGTCATCAACGAGCTCTCCTCGCGCTTCCCTGAAGAAGGCGGCCTCTATGTCTGGGCCAAAGAAGCCTTCGGCGATTTCCACGGCTTTGTCGCCGGCTGGACCTACTGGATCTACACCGTCTTCTATTTCCCCGGCCTGCTCCTCGCCTCCGCCTCCATGGCCGCTTACATCCTCGGACCCAACGGATCGACGCTTGCGCAGGATCGTGCCTTCCAGCTCTGGGTCTCCATCGGTCTACTGCTCGTCGCGGTCGGCCTCAACATCGTCGGTCTCAACATCGGCAAGTGGCTCCAGAATGCCGGCGGCGTGGGCACGTTCCTGCCCCTCGCCATCCTCGTCGCCCTCGGCGCTCTTCTGGCGTTCCACCACGGATCCGTCACCCATTTCACCACCCGCAATATGCTCCCCGCGTGGAACTGGGACACCGTCAATTTCTGGTCGCAGATCGCTTTCGCCTTCACCGGCCTCGAACTCGTCTCCGCCATGAGTGAAGAAGTCCGCGACCCGCGCCGCACCCTGCCTCGCGCCGTCTACGGCGCCGGCGCTCTCATCGCCTTCATCTACATCGCTGGAACCTTCGCGGTCCTCGCCTTGCTGCCCGCCGCCAGCATCGATCCACAGAGTGGCGTCTTCAGCGCCATAACCATCGGCTCCGTCGCGCTCAAAATCGGTTTCCTCGGCATTCTCGCCGCCGTCCTCGTCACCGTCGGCAACGCCGGCGGAGTCGGTTCCACCGTCGCCGGCATCGCGCGCGTCCCCTTTGTCGTCGGCATCGACCGCTACCTGCCCGCGGCTTTCGGAAAAATCCATCCCCGCTGGAAAACTCCCTGGGTCTCCATCCTGGTCCAGGGATCGGTCTCCGGCGCCATCCTCCTCATCAGCCAGATCAACGACACCACCCGCGGTGCCTACCAGTTCCTCATCGACGCTGCCATCATCCTCTACTTCATCCCCTTCCTCTATATGTTCGCTGCCGTCATCAAGCTCGCCCGCCGTCCCGATCGCAGCTCCAACCCGCATGCCATCCTCGTCCCCGGCGGCATGTCCGGCGTCTGGATTTCCGGCGGCCTCGGTTTCATCGTCGTCCTCATCGGCATCGTCGTGTCGGTCATCCCGCCCGGCGACTCGTCGAGCAAGCTCGGCTTCGATCTCAAGTTAGGCATCGGGACCCTCGCGTCCATCCTGCTCGGCTTGGCCCTCTATTGGCGCGGCGCTCGCAGCAAACAAATCGAACCCTGAACCGACCCGGTACACTGGAACCCCAATGAATCGTCTCCTCCAGGGCTATGCCCGCTTCCGCCGCGACGTTTTCCCCGGCATGAAGAACCACTTCCGCCTCCTCGCCGACAGCCAGCAGCCTCACGTCCTCTTCATCACCTGTGCGGACTCGCGCGTCGTCCCCGACCTCATCCTGCAAACCGAGCCCGGCGAAATGTTCCTGTGCCGCACCGTCGGCAACATCGTTCCACCCCAGGGCGCTATGCCGGGCGGCGTCTCCGCCACCATCGAGTACGCCGTTGAAGTCCTTCATGTCCCCCACATCATCGTCTGCGGCCACTCCGACTGCGGCGCCATTAGAGCCGTCCTGCCTCCCGACCCCGGCGATCCGCGGGACCATCGCAACCTCGCGCGCCTTCCGCTCACCGCCAAATGGCTCGGCTACATCGAACCCGCCTGGAAGTTTCTCCCACCCGGCATCTCCACCGGCGATCCCCGCACCCTCCACGTCGCGCTCATCCGCGCGAACGTCATCGCGCAGCTCGAAAACCTGAAAACCCATCCCGAAGTCGCGCGCGCCCTCGCCCACAACACCCTCGAAGTTCACGGCTGGTACTACGACATCCTTACTGGAGCCATCGAGGCATACGACCAGCAACAGCGCCGCTTTTTGTCCCTCGAAGGCTGGGCAGAAAAGAACGCTGAAGCATCACCCTGATCTCTCCGCTACAGGCCACCAGCTTCTGGCTGCAGGCGACTGGCTGCCTTAATGCGCACCCACCGGCGCTCGTCCTGGCTTGGCCTTCTTGAAGAACCACACCAGCGCCACGCACACAAAGCAGATCAGCGACATCCATCGGAACACATCCACAAACGCCCACAGCAGTGACTGCTGCCCCAGTTGCTGATAAAGCGTGCTCTCCGCCGCGTGCTGTGCATTCGGCGCTGCCGTATGATGCGACAAATATCCCGTCAGCGCACTCAGCTGCTGCTCGAACCAGTACTGCGTCTGCGAAACATAACCGGTGATCTGCGTCTGGTGCACATCGCTTCGCCGCACCAGCAGAGTCTGCGCAATCGAAATCCCAATTGACCCGCCAATATTCCTCACCAGATTGAAAATTCCGCTCGCGTTCCCAATCTGATCGTTCCTCAGTGTGCTGTACGACTGCGTCGCAATCGGCACAAACACAAAACTCAGCGCGAACCCCGTTGCGACGATCGGAACGATCAGCGTCCATGGACTGATCCCCAGAGTCAGATTCCCCAGCACCAGGCTCATCACGCCGAAGCCGACAAACCCAAACGTCAGCAGATACCGTGGGTCCGCCCTGTTTCCCAGATACCCGATCACCGGCATCCCCAGAATCGACCCGATCCCGCGGGGGCCCACCACCAGCCCCGCCGTGAATGCCGTATACCCCAGCAGCTCCTGATAGAACAGCGGCAGCACCGTGATCATCGAATAAATGCACAGTCCGAACATCAGGATCAA